>NZ_QFGB01000050.1:0-30396 GCF_004369245.1 Pelotomaculum sp. FP
TTCCTTTTTCCCCATAGCACCTACCGACATCGGCGGTTCCGTTCAATCAAATTATCTGAAGCCCTACGTAGCCTCTGCTTACATGGGGTTTCTTTTTTGGGCTTCAGATAATTTGCTATTCATTATGATAACAAATGAAACCTGTTCGTTTAACCGTAAAAAAACCGGGTAAATCCGTCATTGCGGACCTACCCGGCAGTATTTACAACATATTTTTTTCACTATGAAACCATATTGGGTAAAAAAGTAACAATCTGCGGGAAGACCAGTAATATAGCCAAACATATGATGATCGCCCACAGATAAGGCCATATACCCTTAAAAATTACTTCCAGGGGTATCTCGGGAACGATCCCTTTGAGAATATAAACGTTCATGCCCACCGGCGGTGTAATGACGCCCATGGCCACCACCAAAACAATGATCACTCCGAACCAGATAGGGTCGTAGCCAAGTGTATTGATCGCAATAGGATAAAAGATGGGTATGGTCAGCAGAATCATGGCCAGCGCGTCGATAAAACATCCCAGAATCAAATAGATCAGCAAGATAATTGCCATCACGGCAAAAGGCGGCAGGGGGAGGGCGCCGGCCCATTGCGCCACCTCAAAGGGAAGCCTGCTGATCGCCATGAGGCGGCCGAAAATCATGGCCCCGGCTATCAGCAGCATAATCATGGCGGTGGTCCGCGTAGCGTCCATCAAAGACTTTTGAAAACCTTCCCGGGTGATGCTCCTTTTCAGGAGAGCCACACCCAAGACGCCTGCCGCGCCTACAGCGCCCGCTTCCGTAGGAGTGAACCAGCCGGCAAACAGACCGCCCATGGAGACAGCAAAGATCACCAGGACCTCGCCCAGTCCCCCGCGCAGCGCCTCTAACTTTTCTTTCCAATCCGCTTTGGGGCCGGGAGGCGCCAGATCCGGGTTGCGGCCTGCCACTAGATAGATGACACCCATGTATAGCAGCATTAGGAGGATGCCGGGCACTATACCGGCGATAAAAAGCCTGCCGATGGATTGTTCCGTCGCCATGCCGTAAACGATAAAAATGACACTTGGCGGAATCAGGACCCCCAGGACTCCGCCGGCGGCGACACTGGCCGTAGCCAGCGATGGATCATATTTGTACTTTTTCATCTCCGGCAAGGCAATGGCGCCGATGGTCGCCGCCGTAGCTGTGTTTGAACCGCAGATGGCGCCAAAAACAGCACAGGCTGCCTGAGTGGCTATGGCCAGACCGCCTGGATAGTGCCCGATCAATTTATAAGCAAAAACAAACAACCTGGAGCCGATACCTGAATAATAGGCCAAAAACCCCATCCAGACGAACATGGCGATAACGCCCAGCGAATACGAAGAAAATGTGGAGTAGATTTCCTTGGTTACCATGCTGAAGGCCGCAGCCGGTGAGGCCAGGTAACCAAACCCGGCAAACCCCACCAGGGCCATGGCATAGGCTATAGGTACACGTAAAATCAAAAGCCCAAAAAAACCGATGATGCTGAGTAAACCAATGCTGAGTGGACTCATTTATCAACTTGCCGCCTTCTGTATAGTTTCAATCGCCCTGACCTTAGGCGTACCAAATGACACAGCAGAAGGCGAAAATAGCTTCCGGCAAGCCCCCACTGTCCTGACCAGCAATACCAGGGAAAGCGCCAGCAGGCCAAAGTCGACGAGATAGATGAAAGGATAGACCGGCGTCTGGGTCGTAGGGGAAGCTACGCCGGTAACCGCCATCCTGTTGGCGTAAATACCGGTTTGCCAGACACAAAGGCCCCAGAAAGACAAGGACAGCAAACCCGTCACCATATCTACCGCCGCCTGCATTTTTAACGGCAGGCGGTCGACCACAAAATCCACCGCGATGTGGCCGCTCTGGACCGCGCAGTAGGCTAAAGACAGCCCAATCATCACTGCAGTTAAAAAGGTCACATAATCAATAGTTCCCACAATGGGACTTTTGAAGATAGCGCGCAGCAGGATATTGCCCACAATCAGCGCCATGATCGCTACCAGGCACAACCCGGCTATTTGGTCCAGCAACCGGCTCAGTCCCGTTACCAAACCTGTAAACTTGTTCATTTGAAGTACCTCCGGTAACCTTATTTATATTCCTTATTGTACTTTTCGGCCAGCGCTTTCACTGTATCCAAAGCCTGCTGGCCCGGCAATCCCTTTTGATTCATACCGGCGACAAACTCGTCCTGGATCGGTTTAACGGCTGCTATCCACTTGTTTGCTTCTTCTTCCGAAAGCTTGATTTCTTTCATGCCCTTTTCTTGCACGGCATATTTCAAGGCAGCTTCGTTTTGTTTGTCCCATAAACCGACGGCCACCTCTTCAAAGTACTTTTTATTGACCTCTTCAATCGCCTCCTGGTTCTCCGGGGACAGGGAGTTCCACTTATCAAGGTTCATGGTGATAAAGAACAGGGTGTTATACAAAAACGGCGTCCTGGTCAAGTATTCGGTGACCTCGGCATTCTTCCAGCCCTGCAGTACCTCAACGGGACCAAGGTTGCCCTTGACGACCCCTTTTGATAGGGCTTCATAGGCTTCGGACTGGGGCATGGCCACGGGATTTGCTCCTAATGCTTTGAGAGTTTTAGCGCTCAACCCGGTAGCTCTCACATCCAGTCCCTGCAGGTCTTGCAGGCTACGAACCGGCACTTTTGTAAACAAGTCGCCAGGTCCGGTGGTAAAGACCATCATGAGCTTGGTATCCTGGATTTCTTTGGGGTTGATTTGCTTAACCCCTTCCCAGGCGACCAAACTTGCTACCTTGGAGTTGTTATATATAACACCAGGCAATTCGAAAGCCTCAAGCACCGGGAAACGGCCGCGGGTATAAGAGAAACAGGACAGACCCAGGTCAGCGACACTACTGACCACCCCGTCATAGATCCCATCCGCCTTGAGCAGGGTTTCACCGGGGTAACTGGTTACTATCACCTGGCCGCCGGTAGCTTCCTCAATGGCTTTTGCCCAGGGTTGGATTAACTGTGTTTCAGCCGGGTGGGTGCTGGGAAAGAAATGGGCCAGTTTAAGTTCTACAGTCCCTTGTTTTTTAACCTGCTCCGTGGACGAACAAGCAGTCACAGCAACAACCATCAACAATAACAGCGATATGAATAATAGCTTTTTCTTCGTCCTTACCACTTCCCTGCAATGATGCCAACTACAAAATCCTTTCAATTCTTAAATTACCTCCTTTTCTTATTTGAAAAACAAAAAAACTCCCGTAGGAGTTTAGTTCAAAGATCGATAAAGCCCCTCTTCAACCATAGGAGCAATACCTGAGAGCGAAAATACTGCAGACACATCCACAAGGAAATGCCCGGTAAACCCGCGCCCACTTTTACCTACCGTCCTACTGTTCTACTTCTTAACTGTCTTGCCGTTCCTAACCATTCTGCCATACTAGCTGTTCTACATAAATATTGATATTCGGCAGCTTTAAAATATTTCCTTCCGGCAACAAAATCTTTTTTGTTATTAATTTCTTTCTTTTATCTTCAGCCACTAAAATTTAACCATAATCAATTATTTTTGCAAGAACCTTTTTTTTGATTTATACTTTCTTACAGGACAACTTTTTACCAGGAGGGCACAACATGACTGAGCAAAAACAAACTTCCTGCACACCCAGGGAGGAACTTTACGAAAGGATTGGGAAATTCCAGGAACGCCTGCGTAAAGCCGGTATTCAGGCAGCCCTGGTCGTGCAAAAAGCCGACTTGTTTTATTTCAGCGGCACCTGCCAGGATGCCCATCTCTTGATTCCAACCCAGGGAGAACCTCTTTTGATGGTCAGAAAAAGCTATGAAAGAGCGCTTGAGGATAGCGCCCTGGAAAAGATTATTGCCGTGCGGAGCTTCAAAGATATTGGCAGCAACATAGCCGGCATGCTCACCGGCAATGGCAAAATAGGGATGGAGTTGGATGTTTTGCCGGTCAATCTTTTTTCCAGGTATAAAAAGATGCTTGAGCCGCTGGAAATTGTTGATGTGTCGGGGGTAATCCGAGAGATCAGGATGATTAAGACCCCGTATGAGATAGACTGTCTAAGAGACGCCGCCAGTCTGACCGCTGAAATGTTCGCAGAGATTCCTAATTTTATAGAAGAAGGCATGACCGAAATAGAGCTGTCGGGAAAAATTGAACTGTTCCTGAGAGTCAGGGGAAACCAGTACCCCCGCATAAGGGCCTTTAACCAGGAGCTCTCCATCCACATTTTGTCGGGGTGGAACGCGGCCTATCCCAGTTATTTTGACGGGCCGACCGGCGGCAGTGGAGTCAATTCTTCTTCACCTATTGGCTCCGGCTATAAAAAAATCGGCCGCAACGAACCCATCCTGATTGATTACGGTCCTGTTCTCAATGGGTATATGGTGGACCATACCAGGATTTATTCTTTCGGGCCATTATCTGACAAATTGATGGAAGCCCATAACACCGCCCTCGAAATCAAACGCAGGATTGCCAGAGAAGCAAAGCCCGGCCTTGACGGCAAAGACCTGTATGATATTGCCATTGGCATGGCGGAGCAGTCAGGTTTTGCCCAACATTTCATGGGCTATGGTGTTAGTTTCATCGGACACGGGGTCGGGTTGGAACTGGACGAACTGCCAGTCATAGCCAGAAATTATTCGATCAAGATGCAGCCGGGCATGACTATAGCGCTGGAACCAAAGTTCATCTTCCCGGATGAAGGAACGGTAGGCATTGAAGACACCTTTTTGGTGACGGAAAACGGCCTGGAGCCGTTCATCCCCGCGCTTGACGACGCAATTCAGATACTGTAAGGATACGACAGGAGACGTTTCTCTGTCGCAAATTTAATTGGGATTTCTGAATCCTAAAAAAATGCAGGTGGTTACATCAGATACCCAAGTGCGGCGTTGCGCGCCGTGTGCGATTGAAATCGCACCTTGTATTGCTGAGTTTCCAGCATAAATTTTTATGCAAAATGAGACAGAGGACGCCCCCTGTCTCATTTGTGTCTACGATTGTTTTCGCTTTGCTTCATCTAGGACCCTTAAAGCCTTGCGGTCGGGCTTGCCCAGGGGTGTCCTCGGCAGCTGGCCGATAAATTCCAGTATTTTCGGCGCCTTGTAAGGAGCCAACCGCTCCCGGCAGTAAGTAATCAGTTCCTGCTCAGTCGCGCTTTCGCCGGGCTTTAAGATCACATATGACTTGACCGTCTCACCCCGTTTTTCGTCCGGAACGCCTATTGTGCAAGCCTCCAGGACCTTGGGATTGGTGTACAGAACTTCATCAATCTCCCTGGGGTATACGTTGAAGCCGCTGCAAAGTAGTACATCTTTTTTCCTGTCGACAATAAAGATATAACCATCCTCGTCCATATAACCAATATCTCCCGTGTACAGCCAGCCATCCCGCAGGACACAGGCGGTCTCTTCCGGGTTATTCCAATAACCGGACACTGCTTGCGGTGTCTTAAAAATCATTTCTCCAGGCTCACCGGCCGGCATATCTTTTGTCCCTGTCTCCACATCTACGATACGGACATCTACATTGGGCATGGGCACACCCACACTGCCAGGCTTGTGGACCCCATTGACAGGGTTGTATGCAATCCCATACGGGACTTCGGACAGGCCGAACCCCTCAATAATAGGAGCCCCGGACAGTTCCTCAAACTTCCTCAAAATCTCTAAGGCCAGGGGCGACCCTCCGCTTAGTACTTCTTTTACAGACCTGATTTTTGACTTGCCGGTATCGGGGTGGTTAATAATACCGTGGATCATCGCGGGGACCGCCGCCCAGATGTTTGGCTGATGCTGATTGATTGCCGCCAGAATATTATCCGTTGTGGGCTGAGTCACCAGGACTATGGTCCCGGCTGAAAAAAGGGACAAATCTATATTGCAAGCCCTGCCGTAAGAGTGATACAGGGGGATGGTGGCCAGGGTCCGGATTTGGCCGGAGGGGATCCCGGCGCCATACCAGATGCCGACTTGTTTCGCGGCGACGGCCATATTGGCATGGGTGATCATGCAGCCTTTGGGAATCCCGGTAGTCCCGCCCGTATACTGCAGCACCGCGAGGTCCTCCGGCTCGACAACGATATCCGGTTCCAGGTCTGCGCTTTCCGCTAACAGCGTATCAAATCCGTATGTCTCAGGCATACTCTCCAAATTGCTGCCGGCTCCGGGGTCAGGCACGATGATTATTCTCTTAACCCGGGTGCTTCCCGCATTCCGGATTTTAATCACCTTATCGGCAAAAGAAGCCCTTACCGCCACGGTCTCAGTACCACTGTCCTTGAACTGGCCGGTAAGCTCGTGAACGGTAAACTGGGGGTTGGTCGGTACGGCGATCGCTCCTATTTTGTAGCAGGCCAGTAGTATAAGCGGGTATTGGGGGATGTTGGGCATCATCAGGGTCACCCGGTCACCCTTTTTTACCCCCAGCCGCAGCAGTCCGTTGGCCAACCTGCGGGCCAAAGAGTTGCACTCCTGGTAGGAGAGTTTTTCGTCTTGATATATCAGAAATGGTTTGTCCGGATGGCTCTTGGCATTACGGTTGAATAGTTCATTTGGTAATGGTATTGGATAAATTAATGTTTTGGGTACCTCTTTGTCATAAAAGGCATACCAGGGTCTCTCCACTTCTGTCATCTCCTTATGGGTCAAGTTTAAAATTATGGCGCGCTTTGCCGAATACAGCACGCCATAATTATACAACTTTTCATTTGCCCGTTCACTACCAAATTACTACACAAAATTACTATGCGGTAGTTCCGTATGACACGAGCTGCACCAACAGAAGCTGAAAGATTTTAAGGCACCCCGTGATATCATTTTCCCCATTAATGGATCAGACGCGTAATGCTCTTTTTCTTCCACGACCACCGGTAGTAAGCATATTGTAAAGCCAGGCTGACCAGGAATGCCGCCGGATAACCGATCCATATGCCTTGGATGCCCAAACTGCTAAAGTGGGACAACCAGTAGGCCACAGGGACCTCGACAAACCAGATGGAAATCACACTGAACACCGTCGGCCACAGCACCGTTCCACTCGCGCGCATCGTTGCTGTTATAATCTGCGCATGGCCAAAAATCAAATAGCTCCATAAAGTGATCATGAGGAGACTATGGGCGATATCAAGTGTGTTTTGGCTCGTTATGAACCAGGACAAAATGTTTTTAGAAAACAGGTAGATCAGCAGGATTAAAACTCCACCGATAACGTAGTTGAGCAAGACCCCCGTCCGGATCACATCTTTGAGCCGGTCAAGCCGGTTGGCCCCGATCGACTGGGAGGCGAATATTGAAACTGCCATGCCGAGACTTACCGCCGGCATCTGCACATAACTTGCAACCTGGTTTACAGCGCCATAAGCCGCGGTGGCATCGGAGCCAAAACCATTGACAAAGGAAATAACAGCAATTTCAGAAAGCGACACCAGGATCATGTTGACACTTGATGGGATGCCGAGACGCAGCAGCAGCTTCAACAAGCCGAAATCCATCCGCAAGCGCTGCCGTACGGACGTGTCAAATTGTAATGGATGTCTGGTTTTGTTGAGATAAAGGAGCATCAAAACAAACGTAATTACAATAGATATCACTGCCGCATACGCCGCGCCGTATATTCCGAACTCCGGCAGGCCCAGCCACCCGAAAATCAGGAATGGCAACAGGAACAGGTTCAGCACGGTACTCACGATAAGAAAGTAAAACGGCGTCTTGGAGTCCCCTGTACCGCGTATGAAGGTCGTGTAGGCAAAATACAAAAACATGAACGGCATTGACCAAAACAAGATTCGCGCGTAGCGGACACTAACGGCAATAATATTGGACGGAGTTCCAATCAAACTCAGTATATCCCAGGTGTATATGCCGCCAATTACCGCCAGCGCCAGTCCGAGCAGGAAGGTGAATGTGAGCGTTGTCCCGACGACTGCCTTCATCCGCTCCTCATTTCGCGCGCCATATGCCTGCCCAATCAGGATTGAACTGCCTGCCCCAATGCCAATGACGAAGGAAACGACCAAAAAGAATAGCGGAAAGAAGGCGGAAATTGCGGCTAATGCTTCAACGCCGAGCCACCTGCCGACAACAATGCTGCCGGCCAGCTGGCCCACCGACTGCAGCGCGTTACTGAGAATCAGCGGGACCAGAAAAACAAGCATTGAACGCCAGACCTGTTGACTGCCTAAATGTTGCTGAGAATTAATGACCGCCTTGCTTATTTCTGGCGGCGATTTCAGCATTGAAGAAGTATTTTTGAGAGTTTCCTCCATAGTTGTTTGCTCCCCTTTGAATTCCAACATTTATTTTTCCCCTAAATTCTTATTCTGATTTTTCTTAATTGTGGCAGTGGATCGCAAAAAGTCCACAACCACTTGCTATACCTGGGTTGCGGACTTTTAAGAATCTGTCCCAAGCGCATTAGGCAATTTAATGCCTGGCTTATTTTCTTTTATCTGGTTGGTTATAGCCGCGCTCGCCAAATGGCTGCAGCTTTTCAATCCACTTTGTCTTCAGCTTTTTCAACTCATCCGCTTTATCGAAGAAGCCGTCCGACTTTTCTTCCAACACCTCAAGCACTTCAAACACAAAGGCATCTTCTCCAAATTGATTCCAATCCTCTTGAAGCTGTCTGTTTTTATATCCTCCACTACGCAGCAACATGAGCTTTCCAGTCTTCATTTTCAGGTTGGGTATGGAATCCACAAACACCTTCTGATTCTTTAGGTTTCTGATCTGGAAAACCCCGCCCTGGGTTTTCATTTCCTTATATTGTTGCTTCAATTCTTTTTTACGATCCATATTCTCTTCCTCCATCTCAGGTAAACCCTCTTTTAACCAATACCGGCTCCCGTCCGGTTTTCTGTCGATAAATCCATACTCGATTAAATACCTGCGTAAAGTTACAAAATCCTCATGGGCAGTTTTGAGTATTTCGTTAACCTCTTTCTCATTGTAAAATTTTTCATCTTCGAATCTCTTGGTTATTTCCCTGAGGACAATCAGTTTGTTTTTTTCTTTCATGTCCAAAGTCTTCAATAGACCATCCGTACCTTCCGGAAAGTACGTCTTAAGGACTTTCTCGCGTTCTTCCTGCGTAATATTGTAACGGTCATCGATCATCCCGGCCGTTTTATGTGGAGGTAAATAGCCCGGTGAACGCTTATTCTTATCCTTCAAGAGTTCCATCAAAGCCAGAAATACTTTTGCCTGGCGTTCTTTCTCCTTTAATACAAAACGGTGATTGCGGATGGTGGAAGCGCTGCCGATGCCCATTTCCTTTTGAACTTCTCCATCGCTTTTCCCTTGATAAAAAAGCTGCAGAAGGCTTTTCTGGTGATCGGTAAGACCGGTGATTCGTTTGTCCAGCTGAACCAGATACTCAAACACCGAGCCATGGGCCTCCTCTATATGAACACGGATGTACCTCCCTGCTTCATACAGTATGCCTTCCCCGGGGTAGATCATCCCCTTCTCAATCTTTTTACCACAGATAAGGCATATATATTGAGCCTCTTCTTCTATATATCCCTTTTTGAGCTCCTCCGGTGAAGCACTCCAAAACCGATCTGATATTTTCATTTACAAACACAACCTTATTATGATTGTTTAATTGCAAACATTTTAATGTATTGTTTGTTGTTTGTCAACTACTGCAAGAGGTATCTGTAAAATAAAAAAATCCAGATTCCGATTAGTGGAGTGCTGGATTTTAGTACCGCTATCGCGGCGCCACGTATCATGAAAATACCGGCCGATGCAGGCGCCGTTTCAATCGCACAACGGCGCGCCAGCGCCACACTTGTAGGCACTAATGTAACTTTTGTGCGAATAAATTCGCACCATTTTAAAGAAAGCCCGGAACGTTACTTTAACAAGGAAAGCGTTTCAAGAATAGCCGTCGCATCCTGGTTAACAACCGCGCCTTTGTTCTTCAGCTCGTTGTAGAGCAGCACGGCCTGGCCTCCGGTGTAATCCCGCTCCTCAATTTTTTGTTCCTCCATCAAAAGCACCGGTTTACCCCAGTCAAGGGCAAGTATAACCGCTTCCAGGTTCTTGATATTGCCACGGCCAAAGGGAATGCTGGCCATGACACAGACATCTGCATTTTTAATAAGCTCCAGGTTCTCTTTATGGCTTCGTTCTGTGATCGAACTGAAAGGAGCTTCTTCCACCGTCTTCAGCTCTAAAGACCTGGCCGTTTCCCAATCAATATCGCCGGTGTTGAGCACGCCGGCTGTCACATCGTAACCACAGTTTGCCAACTGCTCAAGCAGAGACGCGCCAGCCCCGCCGCCGCAAACCACGTGAACCCGCTTACCCTCCGCTGCGGCGCCCTGCAGGCCCCGGGCCAGAAGCATAACGGCAGGCCGGCCGGTGACAGGGTGCTTTCTGATTATAACGCTTGTCCCGTAGACTTCTTTGATGTGATCAACTGTTAATACTTTTTCCGGTTTCCCCATAATATAAATCCGGCCTTTTTGCATCAGGAGCAAGCTGTCGCAGTACTGGCCGGCCAGGTTTAAGTCGTGGAAGACCACCACAACGGTTGCATGTTCCTCCCGGTTCAACCGCTTTAGCAGATTCAAGATTTCGACCTGGTGGTTGATGTCCAGGTGGGAAGTGGGTTCGTCCAGCAAAATTATTTCCGGTTCCTGGGCCAAAGCCTTGGCTACAATTACCCTTTGCCGCTCGCCGCCGCTGATGGCGGTGATCGGCCGGCGGGCCAGGTGACGCGTGTTGGTCAGTTCCATCACACGGTTGACCAGCGCAAAATCTTTTTCACTTTCCCCCTGAAAGCGGCCCAGGTGAGGTGACCGGCCCATCATGATTATTTCTTCGACGGTAAAAGAAAAATTAACTGCCGTTTCCTGGGGCACCACGGCCATTTTTTTGGCCACTTCACGGGCATGAAGCTCGTAAAGGTCCCGATCATCCAGCAACACGGCGCCACCGGTAGGTTTAAGCACACGGCTGATGGAGCGTAAAAGGGTCGACTTGCCGGAGCCGTTGGGACCAATGATCCCGGTAAAACTTCCTCTGGCAAATGAAAAGGTCAAACCGTCCAGAACCCTGGTTGCGCCGTAGGAACATGCGAGATCGATTATTCTTAGGGTTACCGCCACTTTCTTACCTCCAGTGTCATGCGCCGCCTGGCCACCCGCTGTCAAAACCCGGCAGATCCTTTTTTACGCAACAGGTAAATAAAAAAGGGCCCCCCGCACAATGCCGTAATAACGCCTACCGGTATTTCTTCAGGAGCCGCAGCCACGCGGGCCAGAGCGTCTGCGGCGACCAAAAATATAGCGCCGGTGAGAATAGACGCGGGGAGGAGTACACGGTGGTCGGGTCCTACCAGAAGACGAACGGCATGGGGGATGATCAGGCCCACAAAACCGATCACGCCGCTGACGGCCACAGCGGACGCCGCCGCCAAAGTCGCGGCTCCCAGCATGATTTGTTTCAGGCGCTCCACATCTATCCCCAGGTGTTGCGCGGGTTCCTCTCCCAGGAGCATCACGTTCAAGTGCCGGGCAAAGACGTACATCAGGGTAAAACTGACCACAGAGTAGGGCAACAAAACCAGAACGTAGTCCCAGCCGCGGCCGGCAAGGCCCCCCATCAGCCAAAAGATGACCTGGTGAATATTCTCGCCGCTCGTGATCATTGCGTATGAGGTCAAAGCCGAAAGAAACGAGCCCACCGCGATGCCGGCCAGGAGCAGGGTTGACATCGGCGCCCGGTTCCCCACCCTGGCCAATCCGTATACTAATATAGCTGTCACCGCCGCTCCCAGAAAAGCGAAAACAGGAATTGTATAGATCCCCAGGGCACTGGCTCCCAGGCCAAAAAGCATCGCTGCCGTGGCGCCCAGGGCGGCGCCGGAGGAAATGCCGAGGATATAAGGGTCTCCCATGGGGTTTTGCAGGAGTCCCTGGAGCACCACCCCGGAAGCGGCAAGCCCGGCGCCAACCAGCACTGCAAGACACACCCGCGCCAGTCTCATCTGAAGGACAATCGTTTCAAAGCTATCCGGCCAATCCCCACGGGGAATGCAGCTGCCCAACACGGGGGCCTTGCGCAGAAGCATCAACAAAACATCACCGGGGCTGATCGGCGCCGGGCCGATGGTCGTGCACAGGATGACGGTTACGCCCAATACCAGCAGCAAGGCGCTGTTGATAGCCCTCCAACGCCAAACCCGACCCTGAGGATCCAAGAGCAAAGCCCCCTTATAACTGTTTGTCAAAAAGCTCCGGATGAATGGACTTGGCCACAAGTTCAAGGCTTTCCACCACGCGCGGTCCAGTGCGCGTAACAATGTCTTGATCTGGCAGGAATTCCACCCGGTTATTTTTGATCGCTTCGACCTTTTCCCAGCCAATCCGTCCTTTTATTTGCTCTGCCGTCAGTAGTGAGGCGCCGTGGTAACAAAAGATGATTACTTGCGGATTGTGTGACAGAACCATCTCAGGACTAAAGGTCACCCAGTCCTGATCTACGTCGCCGGCGATATTCTTACCGCCCGCCGTGACGATCAGACTGTTGATAAAACTTTTGGCGCCGCCCGTAGTGAGTGGATCGGGCCATATTTCAAAAAAGACATCAGGTTTCTTATCATCAGGCAGGTCCCTTACCTTGGCGTGGACCATATTAATCCGCTGCTCCATGTCTGAGGCCAGGTTGTCCGCCTCAGTGGCCGCGCCGGTGATCCGCCCGATAAGCTTGATTGTTTCCACCACCTGCGCAAGGTTCAAAGGATTGGTGGCAACCACGGTCAGGCCGGCCTTTTCCAACAGGGGGATATATTCTTTATGAATATTCGTCGCCAGGACCAGGTCCGGCTGCGCGGCTACGATCAACTCCGAGTTGGGAGTACTGAAGCCACCGATTTTGGGCTTGGCCAGGGCTTCGGCCGGGTAATCACAATATTCAGTAACCCCTACCAGCTTATCCCCCAAACCCAGGGCAAAAAGGGTCTCAGTAGTGGCGGGAACAAGTGAGACGATCCGTTGCGGCGCCTTGTTGATAGTCACCTGCCTGCCCAGGTCATCAGTTACGGTCATGGGGAAACCAGAACCGCTTGCAATAGGTTCAGCCTTCCCGCAGCCCTGCAGCAAAACCGCCACAACCAGCGCCAACAAAACACAACAGGCAGCTTTAAAAGTCAACCTGCTCTTTTTTTCTATCACCATTTCACCCTCCTGTGGTACCGGGTACCTAACTTATTAACTTACTGAGTTATGTCCTGTCAGATTCTTCGGCCGCCCTCGTCAGGTAGCGGCGCAATGCCTGCGACAACCCCTGGCGGACCCCGCGCGCGAGCAGGTAACCCGCCAGGGTCCCTGGTCCGGCATAAGGTGCGGCCGGTGTTTGAGCGGCCCCGGCAATCACCAGCGCGTCAGTGGTCGTCCCGCTGGCGTAGGCGCCGGTGTCCGGGCATTTAATCCCGAGTTCGCGCAGCGTTTGGGTCTTCGCTTCCGTTGCTGTCTGCACGGCGTTGACCAGGGCGCCGGGCGACAGGGCATGGGACAAAAAAGCCATGATGTTAATCGTTCCCGGGTTTGGGGTCACAGTGTCCAGCAGGCAATCCGGCGTAATGCCTGCGGCGCAGGCATTACTGACACCGGCAGAAACTATCACCAGCGCTTGACATCCCTGTTTTGAAAGCCGTACCCAACAAGCGTCACTGACCCGAGCCGCAGTCATAAGCGCCAACCACTGCCCGCTATCCGAGGCATGGTATTCTGGAAACGTGTCAGCCAAAAAAGACGCCGCCTCATCCGCCGGGTGGGCAGTGTGGTAACCGGGCTCAACCTGCCGGTTGACAAAATACCGTTTTGGCCCCAGGCCGCCACCGACTACCGCGGAACTGATACTGACCCAAGGCGCCCCGGCGTCAACGAAGATAGTTTGAGGTCCCAACATGGCGCGCAGGCCAAGCCCGGGGCTAATCCACCGCCCGGACTCAGGAAGCAGGTATTCAACGGTAGTTTGCTCTTCAGGCGTCAAGCTTGCTCCCATCCTCTCAAATGAAAACTGATGATGGCTCGAACAGCCACTTATTATGTAGTATTATCCTTAATGGGAAGAAATCCCTGCCGAAGAAAGATCATATGTGGGAATGCAGAGTAAAATCTTTTTGACGAAAGGATTCAACCATTCTGCCTGTGAACATTTAATTAGAATTTAACTTTTATGCAAATGAAATTTTCATTTGCAAAACACCAAGCATTCATGTTAGTCTAAATGCAAACAAATCAGCATTATGTTTACCGCTTTCAAGCTAAGTAAGGGCAAGCAGAATATAACAAATCCAGATTTCCACTAGTGGAAATCTGGATTCGACTTGGTTGCTGGAAGCTAAACAGGCTTCGTTAATCCCTCCGAAATATAATCGATAATTACGTCCATAATTTTAGGGAACAAATCACTGCCAAACTTCTCCTTGTACAAGCGAAGCATCATAATGGCACGCATGACCCCGTTAATCACTTCCGGATCTTGTTCTTTCAGTACACCCCGCTCGATTAAAGCCTGAACGAAAACAATCCCCTTTTTATCATTATCCTGCGCAAAGTCATCAACAAGATGCTTGGGTAATTTACGGATAATGCGTTCATGTTCGCCATCTTCAAACCACTGCTGCAGCAAAGGGTTTTCATCGGCCATTTGAAAAGCCATATGAAAGAAGGAAGAGATCAATTCCTTGGGGGGCAGATTTTTCCGCAGGTGCTCCCCTATTAACCGGTTTGAAATCTCTTCCTGGTTTTGCAGGATCACATAAAAGAGTTCTTCTTTTGAGGTGAAAAATTTATAAAAAGAACCCTTGCTAATCCCACAGGCCTGCACCAGGTCGTCGATACTCGTCTTAGAGAGGCCATACTGAATAAAAAGCTCTTTACCTTTGGTCAAGAGGCACTGCCTTATTTGTTCCTTTTCATTTTCATTGAATTTAGACATTCCCAATCTCCTTTTAATTGAATTGGTGAATAGTTGTTGACTTTTAGTCACGTAGTTCTTATAATTATCATACCAGCTAATTTGAAAAATGTAAAGGTTTAATCCATTGAAAGAGGAATAAAAATGAGTCTGTTAGTGCTTGAGAATATCGTCAAAGAATATAGAAATCAATGCGTATTAAATGGTGTGAGCTTAAGGGTTGAAAGAGGAGAGCGGGTGGCGCTGGTAGGTCCTAACGGGGCCGGTAAAACCACGCTGCTTAATATTGCCATGGGGCTTGAGCATAGTGATAGAGGAAGCGCCGTCACAGCACGTAATATCAAGGTGGGACATCTCAGTCAGGATTTAAAGGATATTGAAACCACTGATAATAAAACAGATACCGCTCTTCATTATGAAAAAGTTTATAGACTGGAGAGAAAGCTCAGGGAACTGGAAAAACAAATGGACGAACAGAGCAAAAACTCAGGCTCGTCTTTGTATAAGAGTTTATTGGATGAGTATGCAAAACTGATTACCAGGTACGAGGCCATGGATGGGTATACAGTTGAAACGAAAATAAGGAAAATACTGCTTGGCCTTGGCCTGCGCCAGGAGACTCTCAGTACTCCGCTCAACAGGATGAGCGGAGGAGAAAGAATGCGTGTCGCGATTGCCCGGATTCTTTTAGAGGAACCGGACCTTTTGATACTTGACGAGCCTACCAATCATCTTGATATCCAATCAACTGAATGGTTTGAAAGCTTTCTTAAAAATTTTAAAGGCGGCATACTCTTCGTATCCCATGATCGTTATTTTCTTGATCGGGTAGCAACAAGAGTCGCTGAGCTTGAAAAAGGCAGCATTTCCGTGAGAAGCGGCAACTATTCGAACTATCTTGCGCATAAAAAACAGTTGAGCCAGTTTGTAGCAAATGAGCAAAGACGCTTAAGATGGACGATAAGAAACACGAATGAAATAGTGCAGGGGCTTAAGAGCAAGGGCAAGTCAAAGGCATCAAAGAGCAGGGAAAAGGAGATCAAAAAGCTTAATGACGAGCTGCGCAAAAGCCTTGGAGCGCTGAAAAAACAGGAGCATCTGCGCAAGGCAGACGGCCCAAAAATTAGATTTAAAAAAATAAGGCATGTCAGCAAGGAAATCGCGTGGGCCGACAACTTGAGGAAATCCTTTGGAGACGTAACCCTGTTCTCAGGCGCCAGCTTTCACATCAGAGGCGGGGAAAGGGTAGGTATAATCGGCCCCAATGGATGCGGTAAGACAACACTTGTCAATTTGCTGCTTGGCAATGACCAGAACTATGAAGGCTTACTGAGGCTTGGCGGATGGGTCAAATACTCCTACATGGGACAGGAAGTATTATTTGAAAATGATCAGCTGACAATGCTTCAGCTTATATTATCCAAAAGGGAAATTCAAGAGAGGGAAGCCAGGGACTACCTGGCGCGGTTTCAATTTTATGGTGATGAGGTTGATAAAAGCATACAGGTTTTAAGCGGTGGAGAACGTGTAAGGCTTTATCTTGCATGTGTAATGCTTGAGGATGCAGACTGCCTGATCCTTGATGAACCTACAAACCATCTTGACATGCCGGCCAGGGATGCGGTTGAAGCCGCGTTAAAGGAATTTAAGGGCACCATTATAGCAGTTACCCACGACAGATACTACCTGACGCATTGTGTCGGAAAAATATTTGAAATCGAAAATGGAAAGATAACTACCTACGAAGGCAACTATGATTTCTACAAAAAGGTCAAATACGGCATTGATGAGGAGAATACCGAAAAGAAAGAGTCTAAACCGGCTGAACGCTCAAGCAAAAATACTATCAACAAAAAACCTGCCGTCACTAAAAGCGAAAGCCTGGAAAAGCAAAGGCAGGAAATTGAGGATCAAATTATGGATCTTGAGGATAAGATCAAAGAGATGGAAGCCCTATTTGATATATCAACCCCCAGGGAAAAGTATAATGAATATGGTGAATTATTGAATGAAGTCGAACGGCTTTATAGTAAGTGGAATGCCCTGATATAGAATCCCTTGAAAATAACATAAACTAACTCGCATGTTTTTGCACCAAGTTAATACTGCTTGAGATAATATTCGATGTTGCTTTTTACCTGGGAAGCCGGTTTGTATACACCGAAATGCCCTTCGCAAAGGATGTCGGCTTTCAGTTCAAGAAGCCTCTGCATTGATTTTCTCCACTGATCCATATCCGACCCCCAGGACGGGTCAAAGGGGCCGTGAATGTCCTGGCCAAATAAAATCCTGGTTCCTTTTAAATCCAGATACGGGCTGATTCCACCGGGGGTATGCCCGGGAGTGAAGGGACAATAGAGCGCCACATCCCCCACGAACAGGTCCGGACATTCACCACTCAGTACTACATCAACCGTTACCGGCTGATATTTTACACCGTAGTACCTTGCCCCCGTCAGTTCGGACCTGCCTTCGGCAACAGCCCCTCTTTCCAGCTCATGGCACACCACTTTTGCTCCCTTAGACTGAAAGTAACGAAGCCCCCCGATGTGGTCAATATGCCCGTGGGTAGCCACCACATACTTTAATAATGCAGGGTCAAGGCCAAGGCTCCGGATATTTTCTAAAATTGCTCCGCATGAGTCGCCAACCCCGGCGTCCACCAGAGCAAGCTCGTCCCCTCCATCCACCAGGTATACACAGCAATCTCGCTCATCGGTTATCTCCGGCCCCCCAACCATGTAGACACGATGAAAGATTTTAAAAGGCTTCCGCATTCTTGCCCAACCCCCTGACCGTGGCCTTATATGCAGCGCAATCACATCAGTCCGCAGTATGACATCATTTTATCCATATAATTCGCCGCCCAATATTGTATAATTAATTATACAAACAATAAGGCTCCTTTACCAGCAATAACGGCTGTCTTATGGGCTTTATATCATTATCACTGCATCGAAAAGGCAACGTAGACCTGTGCCAATCCAAATATTTTAGCGCAGACAGTAAAGAGGTATCCTAATGTTGTTGCGATTTGTGGAAACATTGTTGCTTTCTCTAACCGGCGGGCTGCTATTCCGCCTGTTGCACTTGCCCTTACCGTGGTTGTTAGGGCCTTTAACAGCCTCCATGATTTGGAACCTGATTGCCAAAAGAAACTTATTTTGGCCAATAGAACTTCGCAACTCCGGGCTGATCATCCTTGGTTATATGCTGGGTAGTTCGTTCACCGTTGAGGCAGGCCTGCAAATCATCAAACAACTTCCCGCCATGACGTTTGCGACCTCGTCAATAATCCTGTTTAGTCTCTTAGTCGGATATATTACCTACCGCCGTACGGGGATAAGCCTTGCAACCGCCATAATTGGGAGTGTTCCCGGCGGACTGACACAGATGGTGGTCTTAAGTGAAGAGATTGCGGATACGGATCTAACGGTTGTCACTTTTATGCAGACCCTGCGCTTGCTGTCGACGGTTTTTATTGTACCCTTCGTTGTCATCCACGGGTTGGCCGGGGACGGCCATCAGACCGTTGCCGCCAATGTTCCAGCAGTTTACAACAGCGTAATCCATACACCCTGGAATGCCTTATTATTTGCCGGCGTGGTCCTCCTTGCCGCGTGGGCTGCGGTAAGGCTCAACCTGCCCACCCCTTTCCTGCTGGGGCCTCTGATTGGCGCCGCCGCATTGGTCCTCACCGGTTTCCAGGCGCCGGACACACCGTCGTTCCTTGTTTTTATCTCACAGCTATGTATCGGTACGTATCTGGGGCTAACCATCAACCCGACCAGTCTTGAAAATTGGAAAAAGCTGGTGCCATACGCCATTGGAGGGAGTATCTCGGTGGTATTCTTCTCCCTGGGAGTTGGTTACCTGTTGACGCGCCTGCACTCTTTAGATTTAATAAGCGCTTTCCTGGGCACGTCTCCCGGCGGTATGGGGGAAATGGGATTAACGGCGGTCCTGGTCCGTGCCAATGTCTCCCTGGTGACCGCGTATCAAATGTTCCGCCTCTTATTTATCCTATTTGTCATACCCTTCATATTAAAGTGGCGTTTCGGGAGCGTTCTATTAAAAAGAAAAAGTGTTTGACAACCTGTTATTCAAGAGAATTCTCTATTTTAAAGAGAAAAGCCACTCTCTTTGCATCAGAGTGGCTTTTTGCTTTTCAAATGTCAGGGGACGGTTATTTTGACATGCTGCGTTCCTAACAATTTCTTCCAATCATATTCGGCATACTAAACGCCAAATAAATAGTCATATTTCCACAAAACCAAAGAATAGATGAGCAGAAGCACTATTAGCCTAAGAAATTGCTTTTTTAAAGGCCAATTCAGAAAACTGGTTTTAAGTTCATACTCTCCTTTATTCAATGGATTCGATATAATTGGACTTCTTAAATTAGCATTTTGTACAATATTTTGGGTTCCAGAAAAACTAGGCAAATTCAAAATGAAAAAAGTTAATACATATACCAGACGATTTAATCTAAGCATAATAAGACCCCCTTAAGTATGTTTTGCAAACCATACCTTGGAGGAATTTTAAGGTATGATCTTTAGCAACCAGGCTATCGTATCGCTCTGCAGCGACTTAGATCCTTGGCTTTGCGTCCCTGCTTTTCAGCAAGTTTGCCCTTCAAGTCCATATATATGCTTTTTACTGATTATATGGCTAAAATGACTTCCTTGTCAAGCATTGTCGTACAGATGTGGTTTTGGTCGACTTTCATTTTACATGACTGCCGTCCTTGAAAATATTTCATGCTTTTTTACGACAAATCCCAAAGGATTAAGTAACCTACTGTAGAAGTTATTTAGCTTGGCATAAAACCAACCGACAATATATGCAAAAGAGGTCGCCATACATGCTGGAAATATTTGCCCGTTGTAACAGCTGGCTGTCACAGCACATGTTTTTTGTGGTGCTGTCCGCCCTGCTGTTCGGCTTCACTTCACCCTTACCGCAGGCGCCGCTTTTGAACACAATAGCAGTGGTCCTGTTTGCCTATATGACTTTCGTCACTGCCCTGGAAACCAACTACAAAAGCTTTTTCCACGTGCTTACCAGACCCTGGGTCACCCTCTGGATGCTGTTGCTGATTCACGGTGTAATGCCCCTGGTGGCATGGCTGATCGGGCTGTTGTTCTACCCGCAAAGCGAATTAACGCGCCTGGGCTTTTTAATCGGAGCGTCCGTCCCGATAGGAGTTACTTCCGTCATCTGGACCTCGATAACAAGGGGGGATGTGTCCCAAGCCCTGGTAGCAGTTACTGCGGATACACTGATCAGCCCCTTATTGCTGCCTGTGTTTAT
Organism: Pelotomaculum sp. FP; assembly: GCF_004369245.1. Lineage (NCBI taxonomy): Bacteria > Bacillati > Bacillota > Clostridia > Eubacteriales > Desulfotomaculaceae > Pelotomaculum > Pelotomaculum sp. FP. Next base: position 20,263 of record NZ_QFGB01000050.1, read on the forward strand.
CTTACTGGTGGCCGGGCAAACGGTGCACGTTTATTACGGCCAGATGATGATGGAGCTGTTATTGATGGTGACTATCCCCAGTTTTCTGGGTATGGCGGTAAATGCTTGGACTCACGGCAGTCTGGCCGGATTTACCCGTTCTGCCGGGGGTTTCACTTCCAAACTGGCTCTCTTCGGGGTGATCTTAATTAACGCCAGCGCCATAGCTCCCGAAATCAACTGGAATTCATCGCTGCTAAAAATGCTCCTGACCATCCTGTTCATATCGGTAAGCGGCTACTACCTTGGTTACGCGGGCTCATACGCCTTAAAGGAGCGTCGCAGGGACACGGTGGCCACCATGGTCTACAACGTGGGTATGCGCAACATCAGTTTCGGTTCGGTGCTGGCGGTAACATATTTCCCGCCCGCCGTTGCAATTCCGGTAACCCTGGCCATGCTCTATCAGCAACCCCTGGCTGCCGTGGTATCATATTTGTTCCACCGTTTCGACCGCCTTAGTATGACAAAGGGACGGACAAAGGGACGGGGTTGATGATATACTTTAAGGGAACTGCAAATTTATGACAGGGGATGACAAGGGGACGGGGTAGTTGTCACATATACCCGTTAAAATAAACGGCTAAACTGTCTTAGGCGGCAATAAAAACATTACATGCTAACCTCATAATGCCACAGTTCGTAGAATGGGATTGAACTTATATGGGAAGCATCTTTCACTTTAATTTACAGCTATTGGGTTCTACCCACCAGTTATAATCGTCATATGGTTTACGCAGTCGGGCAATTTCATTTCTGGTTGCGATAAAACGTTGTTTTATCTCCGCCAGAGTCCGGTTGTGCTCTGCTACTCCCTCAGGGGAATAACGGGTTTGCCCTGCGTTTGAAAAGTCCACGGCAAACCCGCCGGGCACAGCTTCAAGACTCCCCTTAGCACCGCACATCACGCATCGTACCTGCCCAGCCGGCGAAATTTGCAATAGACCGCTACCGCAGTTTCGGCAATTGATCACTCCCGGCAGGGTGCTGTCCTCCGGAGACGAACAGATGAGCCGGCCTGCCATTTCTCTTGCCTCAGCCAACACGTCTGCCCGTATTACCTCTCCAGGCATCGCGGCTTGCACAAGCATGTTGCCGACAACCTTAAGATGCAGAAAGCGGGCAAAATTGTTTACCGCTTCCCGAGCATAGCCTTCCCAACCCAGCACACCGTAGCTTACTGCTGTCACACACGGTTTACCGGCAAAATCATCACCGTTCGCCTGAACTGAGAGAAGCCGGTCATTGACAGTCTTGATACTGGTATGCGGGCCCAGGGTATAACAGGCAGTAGAGATGACCACAGCATCAGCTGCCTTTATTTTTTCTAGTAAGAATCCAAGATCGTCCTTTACAACGCAGTTATTTTCACTCGGCAAGCAGGCATATCGATTTACTGGTAGCCATTGATACTACCGTTATTACTACCGCGATGCCCCGCATTGTGCAGCAGTTGAGCTGTGCAGATTTTTGGGCAGAGCACATAAGGTTGGAATCCGTCATCTGATTCTTACTTTTCTAAATTGACCTTAAAATTAATGGTAATATATAATGACAATGAAATGAATATATAGTTAATCTATTATTTAGTGAGGTATTGAAAGAATTGAAAAAAGCGACAATAGAATTGAGAGTAAGTTTTGCCGACCTTGACGGAATGAGAGCTGTTTACCACACAAATCATATTAAGTGGTTTGATCTTGTGCGGACAAAGCTCCTCCGCGAGGCAGGGTTTGAGATGCAGAGGTGGGAAGCTTCAGATACTCTTCTGCCTTTAGTTGTGTGTCATTGCGAGTACAAAGCTTCTACTGCATTTGACGATCTTTTGGAAATAACTGCAGCTGTGGAAGAAGTAAAAGGCAAAGTTATTACAATTACTTACGAAATTATAAATAAAGAAACAGCTAAGCTTATTGCTACAGGTTTTACCAAGCAGGTAACATGCGATGAAAATTCAAAACCATTTGTTTTAGAAGAAAAATACCCCGAGCTTTACAAGAATTTAACTGAATAACTAAAACTTAGAAGGCTATGTTTTCAAATACTGAAAACGTAGCCTTCTTTGACAGTCTGCACCGACAATCACAACTGGCCTAACCATAGGGGCAGGTGTTACCCTGGCCGGTCTTGCTGCAAGTCCCGTCGTAAGAGAAAAATGTCCTGCTATTGCCAACGCAGCGAAGCTTGTAGCAACAACACAGATTAGAAATGTGGCCACTCTGGGTGGAAATGTATTACAGAACACACGGTGCCAATATTATAACCGTTCAAGTGAGTGGGGTAAGGCGGTGGCCCCTTGTTTCAAGCGGGGCGGCACACTCTGCCACATTATTCCCCGGGGCAAGCGGTGCTTTGCAGTATACCAGGGGGATTTGGCGCCTTTATTGATAGCTCTTAAAGCAACGGCCATGATGGTTTCTCAGGACCAAGCCAAAGAGCTCCCCTTAGCTTCCTTGTTCTCTAATAATGGAGTGGAGCCTTTTGCAGATATCGCCGGGAAGCTTATCGTACATTTCACCATACCTGAAAGTTCATTAGGCAGTCAGTCTGATTACAAGAAATATCGCCTGCGAAACGGGATAGATTTTCCTCTAGCCGGGGTAGCTGTTGTTCTAAAAAGTAACCATGAGTTGGCAGAGGATCTCCAGGTTTGCCTTACTGGGGTCGCCTCCTCCCCGGTTTTAGTAGCCATCCCTGGAGAAATGATAGAAGGAAAGCAGCTTAACTATGCATTGGTTAAAGAGGCAGGTGAATTGGCCTATCATGCAGCGCATCCTCTCGCAAACCTGGAAGGGGATCCTGCAAGGCGTCGAACTATGATCCGCATCATGACTGAGGATATTTTAGCATCTTGGGTTGATAAGAGGGATTGACAAGGGGACGGGGTTGTTGACACATAATGTGGCATGTTTGGCCATAGTATGCTAAACTGACCCTGAAGGGGGGTTTTCGTTATGACAAACAAGTGGCGTACACTTTTGAGGATCTCCGGCTTCATTTTTATCCTGGCAGGGATTTTAACAGGCATTTTTACAGAACTACCGTCCAACTGGTCCACTGTAGTTGTGTTTTTGGGCCTGGGACAGTTCCTGGCGGCGGGCGGCTTTGGCTGAAGCAGCTGCTAGAGTTGGTTCAACTCTTGAATGGCACGGATATGAGACAGGGGGCCGGGACGGTTCTCTGTCTCATTTGTTTTGCATCATAGACCACGACATGATGTATTTGAAATAACCTGAGTCCTCATTTTTAGCATAACCTGGGTTTTATTTTTGTAAATCTGGAGGGTTGTTTCTTATTAGAAAGTTTCCTTGTGGTTGATTTTTTCAACCATAGTCAACCACCAATCCATTGTTATATGAGGAGATAATCCATACAATTATATGTAGGAGGCGGTCAATATGAAAGAAATCAATATTGCAAAAACGCTTGTTACAAAGCGCAAAGAAAAAGGTATTACGCAGGATGAACTTGCCGCATATATCGGGGTCTCTAAAGCATCTGTTTCAAAATGGGAAACAGCGCAGAGTTATCCCGACATAACCTTCCTTCCGCAGCTTGCGGCATATTTCAATATCAGCATTGACGATTTGATAGGTTATGCGCCGCAGATGACAAAAGAAGATATCAAAAAGCTGTATCATCGTTTGTCATCTACCTTTGCTACCCGTCCATTTGATGATGTTTTGGAAGAATGCCGGAGAATAATTAAAAAATACTATTCCTGTTTTCCGTTGCTGTTTCAGATGGCAGTGCTGCTGGCCAATCATCATATGCTCGCAGAAGAAAAGAAAAGGCAAGAAGCTATACTGAATGAAGCGGTCGAGTTATGTATAAGAATTAAAACTGAAAGTGACGACGTGTGGCTCTCTAAGGATGCAACTTCTTTAGAAGCAGTTTGTTATCTGATGTTAAACCAGCCGCAACAGGTTTTGGATTTACTTGGAGAATCATTACGACCGATCCCGACAGATCATGAGGTTGTGGCACGAGCATATCAGATACTGGGAAATGGTTCAAAGGCAAAAGAAGTAACGCAAATCAGTATGTATCAGCATCTGCTTGCACTAATTGGAGCTACGCCGGCCTATTTACTGCTAAACGCGGATAACAGCGAGAAAACCGAGGAGATTTTGCATCGGTCATTATCTGTCGCAACAATCTATCATCTGGATCGATTACATCCAAACACTATGGCACAGATCTATTTTACTGCAGCACAGGTGTACAGTTTACAAGGCAATGCTGAGAAAGCCCTTGACATGCTACGGAAATATGCAGATATCTGCACTATGGGCTTCTTCCCTTATTCATTACACGGAGATTCTTTCTTTGATGCAATTGATGTCTGGTTTGCAGACTTTGATTTAGGCGCCGATGCTCCACGGAATGAAAAAGTAATCAAAGAAAGCATGCTACAGGCTGTCCTGTCAAATCCGGCGTTTGCAGCTCTAGCAAAAGAGCCACGGTATAAAAGCATAATTGAAACATTAAAAACAAATTCAAGGAGGAATTCACGTGAATAACGTATTACAAATTTTACAGCCGAACAATCCTCTATTCTATTTAGTAATTGCCTGGGCAGTTATCTGGAAAGGCATAGCCCTTTGGCATGCTGTCCGCAACAGGCAATTGGCCTGGTATATTGCGCTTTTAATAGTAAATACCATTGGGATTCTTGAAATTGTCTACCTTATTTTCTTCCGAAAAAAAGACCGGACACTGGACTAAATGATATCATATGGATTTGCTATTGAAAAAGTAAGCCAGACTGGCACCCTAAAAAATCACCTTTCTGCCAATACTATATCAAATTTTTCATGAAATAAATCTTGATCAAAAACAGAAGCATGAATTACTTTAATTCTATCCGAGTAGTTCAATAAGTTTACTTTTTCTTTTAACCATAACAAGCAAGAATTATCTAAATCAACGGCATAAATTTTACCATTGCAAATCTCAAGCAAAGCCAGTGTTGGCACACCAGTGCCACAGCCCATGTCCAATATTAACGGCTGATCGATCTTTGGAATGAAAGAAAATGCTTTGATCGTGTATTTATTTAAGTTTTTTCTGCAATTATCTTTTATTTCATAAATGCTTAGACAGTTTCATATGCTTTGGAGCGCTCGGGATGTAGGGAAGCATTGATTTTAACATTGCAAGCCCACTGTAAAGAAAGGGCATGGGTTCATCCATGTCCCCCATCAGGGCGCATATTTGGTCCAGATCTAAAAAAGCCGCATCCAGCCTTTCTTTATCGGACGGGAAAGCAGCGTAAATCATTTTTTTATCATCATTGTAACTCTCAGGAGTCCCGTCGAAATCCTCCGAAACAAACCGCACCCGTGATTTTACGAAGTCTATCTTTTCAAACACTCCGATGTCCTTCATTGCCTTGAATACCGATGCTGAAGTCTCAAAGGTTAGAGTGCCGCTCTCAAAATAATAACCCTTCCTGTAAAATCCGGCGGTATAGCCGCCAGGCATGCTGTAGGCTTCAAATATGGTTACTTTATGCTCCTTCTTTGCCAAGAGGTTGCTGGCAATCAACCCGCCGATGCCCGAGCCGATTATAATTACATTTTTCATTTCCCAACCCCCTCGTATAATTACTTCTGACCCGCAAGCTATACTAATTAAACTCCAACGCCACTTGCAAAACTCAATACCTCGGTAGCCTGCTTTGCTCCTGGTAGAAATCTTCCACCCCTATCTCCTTCATCCGCAGGTTGAATCTCAGCCACCGCTCCTGTATCTGAGTGTCTATCTTCTTGGAGCATGGGGATTCCTCACACTGGAAGCAGAAATCCACACCTTTTTCTTTGCTGCATACGCCGGCAACACACTCGATGGGGCAGAGCACGTTATCCCCCCGGCATCCACTGCAAGCAGCCTGGGTTAATGACTTCAGCACTTCTTCGAACTGGGGGTAGCCAGTGAACACCGGCTTTATGGCCTCCTTGACTCTGGCCACACGGAGGTAACCGTTTAAAAGTTCAACCAACCGGACACTCAGTTTCCGGATCTCCCCACCAGCGTAGTCGGCGCAGCGGGAGCAGTCCAGCCCGCACGGAGCAAGCCGCCTAACCGCTTCTTTATATTCCATACCCAGCCCTCCTAAAATACTTGTACTGGATTGATGCCGAAGCCATCAATTTGGGCACTTTATAAATTTTATTTTACATATAGGCACTTGCAGTACGTCAAAACCGACTACTACAAATTCATTATTATTCCTTAACACCTCATTTAAAAAGAGGTTAACCGGCAGAGCTTTCCCGTTAACTGGAATAGAATTTATCTGCACTGATTCTGCTTTTTGGATAATGGCTTGTTTCGAAACCCAGTTTCCCATGCTTTGAGGGGTTGTATTTACCCACTGTCTTACTCTGGGCAGCAGTTCCATAACGTCAATAACCCATGTTTCCTGGGGGTAATCAATACATACAACACCCTTTGTGAAATCGTTGTAATCCGGATCTGACAGATAATAACGAAGGGAGTTGAGATTAGGAAAACTCTTCAGCGCAGCCAAGTCGCTTTCCTTAAATTCTTTCACTTCATGCGAACCCAAATCAGTGATGTTTTGCTCTGGAGTTCCCCATAATAACCTTTGTTGCTCCTGTGATAACGCTCCAACAACATCTAATAGAGACATTGCGCTGCCTGTGCCGTCTAAGGTCGCATCTTTTGCACCGGGATAATAACTAAATGCGCCTTGTTCCTCAAGATAGCAAGCCTCATATTTATTCTTTACAATATTCTCCATAAACGTCCTGGCTGCGTTTTTATTTTCTAAAAATATCCCGTTCCATAAATAATTGGTCAATAGTTTAATACCTTGAGTCCTTGTCAATTCCCAATCATGCAGTTCAGCTAAGCTGGCATCTTCGGGCATTGGTTCGGAAATCTTCTCCAGTGTTGTTTTCAGCATCTCATCTTTATAACGTAAAGGGAATTCCTGGTGAAGGTTGTTGCCTTTTTCATCCACAAACAAACCAGCAATCTTATATGTTGGTCCTAAGTCTCCCCCATGCAACATTTCGCCGCTATTACGCAGTCTTGGCCCCCAAAACCCTGTTTTACTGTCCTGGTTCAAGTAAAACCATTGTAATAATGTTGCTTTCCACTCCGGCGAAAAGGAATAGAGCTTATTTCGTTCCAACAAATCGTAGTTATGGTAGAAAGATGCCATTATGTAATTTGTTTTGGGTAGTTTTGAGCCAATCCATCCTACCGTAGATAAATCATCCAGAATATTTTTTAATCTTTCCGGGTTATTGATTTCATCCAAAAATCTCAGCGGGTACTTCAAGCGAAGTGGCCGGCCGGTCTCTTCTGCCAGGAGTTCAAGATGTTCCACTATATTTAATGTCGGCTCAAAATAATAAAAGGAGGGGTATGTTTCATCCATAAATGCGCCGGTTTTAGGATTCTGCAGACTTAAATAAAAATCCATTTCCTCATTTTTGTCGGCAAAATCCGGTACCCTGATCAAGCCTTCCCTGGTCTTTAACTGCCTGTGCAGTTCGTTTAACTTGGTAAAGGCGGTAATGTATTTTCCTTTGTCAAGAAAATAGGCACAACCAAGCATTTTAAACTCAAATTCGCCCATAAAGTAACCTTCTGCTTGAAGCTGGCCGTTTAACCTGAACATTTCTGATACCGAGGTGATAGTTCGATAGATAAATAATCCGGATCCGATTATAAATATTGCAACTAGGCAAGATACCGCAATGACAATTTTTTTATTTTTCATATACACCTCAACTTTAGTAAGAACATAGATAACCTACCGGCACGTTTTTCTTTTTCCCATTCTTTAGCTGCAAGTAGAATATGAACTCACTCTGCCCCAAAACAACGAATATGTAAAGAATCCATAGTACCCGGGCATATTCAGTATGAAGTCCGGCGAATCATCCCTGCAAAGGCGCTTATATTCTAATTGATCTTCCCCCAACAATTCCGGATTATCTTCCCCCCAACGCATTTCAAAAAGATCTACCAGGGCTTTTCTCATTTCCTGACTAAAAGGAGGGTTAATATCACTGACAAAAGTCTGTGCCATGAAATTCGGTTGTCCCTCCGGTATATTCCCATAGACATTAAGTATGCGGGTGTCTTTAGATGAATAAATTTTTTGAAATGAAATTACCACCTATATAAAGTGAACTATTGCTCAATATTCTGTTTTCCAAATGATATATGCACTAGCATCTTCGTCAAATTTGGAATAAGGATAATCACCATACAAATCTATAATCTGAAAACCAACTAATTTTATTAACTGTTTTCATGCTCTATTCAAGTGTTTTTTTGCGCCACATACGATCTGTGCATATGACGAACAGCACGACAACCCCGAGTACGGCATAAACAGTTAGCTTGATACGTGGCAGATAGTCGAGAGTGGCGTTCATTGAGGCATGCATTAGAAGTACGGGAAGAAGACTTTTCCCTTTAATCCGGTTATACAACCAGGTAAAAAGGACAGCCAGGGGAATATCTCCCAGGCGGGTCCAGAACATGTACCAGGGTCCGCTCAAGTTCATGAAAAAGAAAATTCAGTGAAAGGCCCCCCAAAAAAAACCCAATATGAGACTGGCAACAAGGGGACTGAATCGTTGTTGCAAACGGGGCAGGGCGAAACCGCGCCAACCGGCTTCTTCCCCTAATGAGCCATTGAAGAACATTGCCCATATAAAGGAAACGGGTATGGTCAGATACAAAGGCGCCTCCGGTTTAAACGGCATTGCCGGCAAGGCTAGACCCATTGCTCCTCCGATGAAATTACCGGCAAGTGTAATTGCCGGCCATAATCCGATGGCAATTATTAACCATATCAAAGGTACCCGCCAATTAAGATAAGGCCGTAACAGGGATCTCACACCCTCATTACTTGAAAAAGCACCGGCTATCACAAAGGCCGCTTCCACCGTCGCTTGAAGGATCTCCCGCACAATTATTCAACGGTGTTATTGATCTTCAAACCACTTCTTATAGATTAGGTCATATTGCCCGTTTGCCTTAATTGCTTGCAACCCTGAATTTATTTTTTCAAGGAGTTCCGGATTGTTTTTGTTCACTGCAATACCATAATCCTCAACGGCAAATTTTTCGCCTACTATCTTTAAGTTGTTTCCTTGATTGATAAAATTAGCGACTACTGGATAACTGCTAATTACAGCTTCAACGCTACCTTTCTCCAACTCTATTAGGTCTTGTTCATAAGTATTATCACTACTACTAAATGTTATCACCTTGGCTCCCGGCACCGTATTTGCGTATTCCTGTGCTATAGTACCCGGCATGACGCCGACAGATTTACCTTTCAGGTCCTGTAAACTGTTGATGCTACTGTTGTCCGGGCGGACTGCAATAACCAATCCCGATTGAAAGTAAGGCTCTGTAAAATACATTGCCGTTTTTCTCTGTTCAGTAATGGATAATCCTGAAACGACAGCATCTAATTGACCGCTTACTAAAGCTGTGATTAATTGGTCGAAAGGCATGTCCCTAAAGTCTATCTCCAGGTCTGATACCTTGGCTATCGCCGACATCAGCTCTAAATCAAAACCTACATATCTTCCTGCCTCATCCTGGTATTCAAACGGCGGGTACGTTGCATCTGAGCCAACAATGATTTTTTGCTTCCCCGAACTTTTTCCACCGATATAAATACTTAAATTCTCTCCATCCCATTCCACCGGCTGGCCCAGTGTTTCAGCGACAAAGCGTACAGGGACATATGTGACATCGTTGTATATAAAGGCTGGTTGATTTTGCTCCTGATGCTTTTCTACTCCGTTAAAGAAAAACTTAAGGGGTAAGAAATCTACTGTGATTTGCCTTTGATAGCCGGACGCAAAACCGATTGTTCCCAATAACAGCGCACCAATTAGAACACCTAATAATAATGGAAAGACTTTTTTCACCAACATACACCTCCAGGATTTTAGTTATATTTAGGGCTTGCTGAATAGGTTCTGATTTTAAAAACTGATTTTAGACAACCATATAAACAGTGCAATTTTGGCTCTCAAAAGCCTCCAAGATGGTGCATATAAAATGGTAAAAAAGAAGCCGGAGCCG
>NZ_QFGB01000051.1:0-30246 GCF_004369245.1 Pelotomaculum sp. FP
AGGCCGGCGGGGGCACGGTCACCGCCAGCAAAACCTTCAGTACTGTGGCGGAATTCAACCCGACAGACTTGAGCGGCATGACCGGCCTGACCTCGTTTGATGTCCAAATTTCCGGCACCGCTAACGTGTATAACCTGGGGCTGGATTCGTTTACCATCGCCAATCCCCAGGCCGCCAACCTGCCGCCCGTATTCCATTCGGCTGCGAGCTTTAGCGTAGCGGAAACCGCCCAGGCGGACAGCGCCGTGCTGCACGACGTCCAGGCCGACGACGGAGACGGGGGCGCCGACGACGCCAACCTGACCTACAGCATAGCAGGCGGGACCGGCCAGAGCTACTTTGCCATCAACGGCGCAACCGGGGAGATTACCCTCAGCGCCGCCGGCGCGACGGCTCTCGATTACGAATCAGCCGCCGGTTACACGCTGACGGTTCGCGCCGACGACGGCCAGGCAACCAACAACATCACCGAGCAGACCATCACCGTCAACGTAAGTGACGTCGCCCCGGCGGTTACCCCCGGCCAATCGTTTACGGTAAGCGAGACAGCCACAGACGGCACATCCGTGGGCGCCGTCGCGGTCACCGGCGACGACGATTCGGTGACTTTCTCCATCGAAGGCGGCAACACCGGCGGCGCCTTTGCCATCAACGTATCCACCGGTGAGATTACTGTGAACAACACCGCTTCCATCGACTATGAGACTGCGGCAACCTTTACACTGACTGTTAAGGCCACGGACGGGAGCAACAACTCCAGCCAGACCGTCACCGTCAACGTGAGTGACGCCGCTCCTGCCATTACCCCCGGCCAATCGTTTACAGTAAGCGAAACAGCCGCCGCAGGCACATCCGTGGGTGCCGTCGCGGTCACCGGCGACGACGACTCGCTGACCTTCTCCATCGAAAGCGGCAACACCGGCGGCGCCTTTGCCATCAACGCATCCACCGGTGAGATTACCGTGAACAATGCCGACGCCATCGACTACGAGACTGCGGCAAGCTTTACACTGACCGTTAAGGCCACGGACGGGAGCAACAACAGCGCGCAGACGGTGACCGTCAATGTCGACAATGTCAACGAACCCCCTTCGGTTTCCGCACCGGCGGCTGTTACGGTCACTGAGGATATGACAAGCCCGATTACCAGTATTTCAGTGGCGGACGCGGACGCGGGGGCAAATAATGTGATAGCCACTTTTACGGTGGATTCCGGTATACTGTCGGCAGCATCCGGCGGCGGGGTAACCGTGGGCGGTACGGCAGCCGCTCTGACCCTGACCGGGACAGTCGCGGATATTAACAATTTTATCAGCGGCGGCAACCTGCGCTATACCACCGCCCTGAACGAAACCGGCGACGCAAGCTTAAGCGTTTCAGTCAATGACCAGGGCCACACCGGCCCGGGCGGCGCCCTGGAGTCCGGCGTAACGAACGTTACGGTCCATGTCGACCCCGTCAACGACGCGCCTTCTTTCACCAAAGGTCCGGACCAGGCTGTTTCGGCCAACGCGGGGCCACAGACCGTGGCAAACTGGGCCGCGGATATTATAGCGGGGCCTGCCGACGAGGCGGGACAGACGATGACCTTCTCTGTGTACAGCAACGATAACGCCGGTCTATTTGCAGTCCAGCCGGCTGTAGCCGCAGACGGAACACTTACGTACACCCCTGCGTCGGGTGCCACCGGAAGCGCAACAGTAGCCTTTTGTTTAACGGATGACGGCGGGACGGCCAACGGCGGCGTTGACACCTCGGCTTCTCAAAGCGTAGTGTTCCAGGTATACGCGGCGGACGGCGGCGGCGCGCTGACGGTCTCCCCCGGCAGCGTAACCGCGGGGCAGACAGGGGTAACCTTGGCTTTTACCTATGTGGCGGACGCCGGCGGGATGAATAACGGCGCCATAACCATCACCGTTGCGGGTGGTTGGGGTTTCCCCGCAACCGATCCGATGAGCCCGGGCTTTACTACGGCAAGCAAGGGGAGTGTAAGTGTCTCCGATCGCACCATTACAGTCTCCGGCATAAACCTCGCAGGCGGCGAATTCTTTACAGTGAGTTACGGCGACAGGTCGATGGGAGGCCCCGGCGCCACCGCCGCCACGATAACCGGCACTGATGGCTGGGAAGCTAAAGCAAAGTCCACCCTGGGCGGGACAACGACCTACCTGGGAGCGTTTCCAACGGTTACGGTGACAACCGGTCCCACGGATCCGGACAAGTCTGCGGTATCAGCCATTATACCCACCGTTGCGGGCGATGGAACAGGCCTGTCCCCCATCAGGGTGATTTTAAGCGACCGTTTTGAAAATTTTATCAGCGGGCATACCGTAGAGCTCCATCAGGGCTCCGGCAGTTCGGTGATCAGTCCTGAAACCGCAGTGTCCGATCAAAATGGACTGGCTCTCTTTAACGTACACAGCGTCAGAGCGGAGACGGTGACGTATACCGCCAGAGATGTAACAGACGGTGTGACCCTGGCACAGACCGCCCAGGTGACCTTTACCGGGGGAGTGAGCGTCAGGCCAGACAGCTTAACCCTTACCGAGGGTGAAAGTGCCAGCTACTTCATAGGGCTGGGTTCACAGCCGGCAGACACGGTGACCGTAAATGTATATGGAGGCAGCCAGGCGGTTGTAACTCCCTCGTCCCTGTCATTTGACAGCAGCAACTGGAGTCATCATCAGCGGGTGACGGTAACCGCTGTTGATGATAATGTAAAACAGGGCGACCGCGACGTAACGGTCACAAACGGGGTATACAGCTCCGATCCTTATTACAGCAGCGTCATAGCGGACCCCGTGGTCGTCCACATCACCGACAACGACTCTCCGGCGGTGCGCATAGTCCAGACCGGCGGCTCCACCAGCGTGACTGAGGGCGGAGAGCCGGGCAAGTACGCGGTTGTACTTACCACCCGGCCGGCGGATAGTGTTGCTGTCAAGGTTTATGGAGACAGCCAGTTGGATTTGTATCCAACAGAAATTACCTTTTCACCCCATAATTGGAGCCTCCCGCAGGAGGTCGCGGTCACAGCGGTGGATAACTTTACGGCCGAGGGATCGCGCTCCGTGTCCGTGACCCATTCTGTTTACAGTCCGGATCCGGATTACAACCGCATCCCGGTGCAGCCATTGACCATATACATCACCGACAACGATACACCGGCGGTGATCATAGGTGACAACAGCGGCTCTGTCAGCGTGACGGAGGGCGGGGCTTCAGTCAAATACCCCATTGTGCTTGCCACTCAGCCGTCGGCCAGCGTGGTGGTCAATGTGTACGGGGACGCCCAGGTAAGCGTGGCGCCTGCGTCCTTGACTTTCTCGCCAAACGATTGGAACGTGCCGCAGGAGGTCACGGTGACGGCTGTTGACGACAACGCTGTTGAGGGACCGCACACCGGCGCCATAAAGCACAGCGTTTCCAGCAACGACCCGGACTACGACGCTATAGCGGCGCCGGATCTCAGCGTAAGCATCACCGACAACGACAGGGGCGGTAGTGGAGGACATGTTTCCTCCCCGTCATCTTCCGCCACCGGGTCGGCCGTGATAAAGTCAAGCGTCGGCGGGACCGTAAGCCTGGGCAACGAGGTGTCGGTATCCATACCGGCCGGAGCCCTAACCGGGTACACCAATGTTAACGTAAGCATTGTCAGACATGATAATCCCCCGCCGGCGCCCGCAGGCTTTACGGTACTGGGCGGCCATTACGAGCTTAGCGTGAACGGCGAGAGTCACTACAATTTCAATAAGCCGGTCACCCTGACCTTCATATTTGATCCGGCGGCCCTGGCTCCCGGCGAAAAGCCGGAGGTGTTCTACTACGATGAGGAGAGCGCGCAGTGGATCAGCCTGGGCGGCGAAGTCGCGGGAAATACCATCACGATAACCGTGGACCACTTCACCCTGTACGCCGTGATGGCTAAAAGAGCCGTCGCCTTTGCCGACATCGCCGGCCACTGGGCGGAAGAGAGCATTGAAAAGCTGGTGGCCGCAGGCGCCGTCAACGGCTACCCTGACGACACCTTCAGGCCGGACAGCTCCATCACCCGGGCGGAGTTCGTCACCGTCCTGGTGAAGGCCTGCAAACTGGAGCCGCGACAAGGTAAAATATTTGCCGACACACAAGAGCACTGGGCGAAGGATAGTATCTCCACCGCCAGTTTCCAAGGCATAGTTGACGGCTACAGTGACGCGGCCTTCGGTCCGGACGACCCGGTGACCAGGGAGCAGGCGGCGGTGATGGTTGTAAAAGCCGCTAAGCTTGCCGCGCCGCTGTCCAACGGCACATCTTTTACCGACAGTGCGGAAATTTCCGGTTGGGCCGCGGGAGCAGTGGCCGTAGCCACGCAGAACGGGGTGATCAATGGATATCCGGACAACACCTTCCGGCCAAAAGCAGATACGACCAGAGCGGAAGCGGTTACGATCATAGTAAAAGCGCTTGGATGGTAGTCGCTCTTGCCGGCGGCATTTCAATCACACACGGCGCCCGGACGTTGTTTTTTAAGATGGATGTTTAGATATGCGATTAAACTGGCGGACCCCCCGGAGAAATATTTCCGGTGGTGTTCCCAAGGAGAATGAGCTTACACTATGAAGGAAGGGCGCCCCCCTTCCTTTTTTTCATAAGCAGATATATGGTATAATTGCCTGGAAAAAAGTTACGCATGAGTTCCAGGACATGAGACCTTGAAACAGCATTGAAATGCAAGTGCGAATTAATGTGGAGAACGAGGTGTGAATTTATTCGCACAGACCCACATATTTTTATTGGTAGTTTGCGATTGAAAATCATGATTGGTTCATTCGCAGTTGCACTGCGAAGCAGTTCAAGCGACTAAGTCCTCTGGATGCTGAAAATTGTGGTATAATATAAATGGTAAATATTTACGATTGGATTTGGGTGAAGCAGAAAATGCATCAGCACCGTATTTTTTCCTTACTGGCCGAATATTTTTCGAAGAACAACGAGGTTATGGCAGCCTATGTTTTTGGGTCATATGCAGAGAATGTAGCCAGGCCGGACAGCGACATTGACATTGCGGTTATAATGGAGCCTGTTTCCAGAGACACAATGGAGTATCGCCTGGCTGTAATGGAGGATATTAAGAGGCTGACCGGGTTGGACGCGGACATTATTGTCCTCAATGAAGCGCCCATAATGCTGCAGTTCCAGGTTATACAGAAGGGCAAAGTGGTTTTTGAAAGAGACGCCGACAAGAGGGCGGTTTTTGTAATGTCTGTAGCCGGCAGGTATTATGATTAAAAAAGCGCTACTTTGATTATCATGCACGGCATCTCGCCGAAAGAATCAAGGAGGTCGGGCTTGGTGTTCGATAAAAGCGTTGTCCTTTTGCGCCTGGCAAAACTGGATGAGTACGTCAGCCGGCTAAAACGATTCGAACCGGTTGGTTTGCAGGAATATCTTGGTAACCAGGACATGCAGGCGGTTGTGGAAAGGTACCTCCAGTTATCTATACAGGTTTGCATCGATATTGCGAATTATATTATTGCCAGAAAGAGATTGAGCTTTCCTATATTTTATAGAAAAACAAGAAGGGGAATGAGCTCGATTATGAAGGAAGGGAGCCCCCTCTTCCTTATACCATTTTTATAAGCGGATATATGGTATAATGATCTGAAAAAAAGTGACGCGTGCATGAAAGCCGGTATGCTGGCATCCCATGGTTTGAATGTGTGGCTGCGATTCAATCGATGCGCTGCAAAGCAGTTTAAGGGACTTCTGCCAGAGCCTTCGCAGCTGTAGTCCGGGGCATGCGCGAATAAATCCACACCGCATTTGAGAAAGCGGGTGTGCAATTGATTTGTTGTTAATAACGGAGGGACCCTTTGGAGCGTTTACTGTTTGTTTTTCTGCTTACGGCCTTTATCAACCTGATCAACACCCTCACCCGGTCCTCGCGCCTGTCCGGGGTGAGGACCGGCAGCCTGGCCACGGCCATATCCCTTTTCGGAGTGGTTTACCTGGCCGCCAGCTTTGCCAACACACTGCAGGCCCCATTGCTGGCCTCGACGGTGGAGCTGATCATCAAGAACGCCTATAACCAGGCCCTCGGCATCGCGGCGGCTGCGGACGCCACCGGTACCCAGGTCTACCAGCAGGCCTTGATGGGGCTCAACTACAAGCTGCGCTTCGTTATCGTGGGAGCCTCGCTCGGCACGGTGGCGGGGATGCTGGTGATCCCCAGCTTTGTCACCTCCTTTGCCAACGCCATCAACGCCTTCGGCAGGACCGGCTCGGTCTTTAAGGTCATCCCCCTCATCCTCGTCTCGCTATTCAAGCCGGGCAGCGGCATCCTCAAGCTGCGCATGACCTCCCTGACCACCTTGAGGGAGATCGTCACCACCAGGATGACTACCCCGAAGTCCTTTTTGCTCTGGAACCTGGCCAGCTACAGCTTGTGGACCTGCAACGTGCTGGCCGGCCTCTATGCCGGCGCCCTTTACCCCGAGTTTCGCGGGACCGCGGTGATGATGGCGGCCATTGTCGGGAACGCGGCCATCGTGGTCAACGTGATGATGGTCGACCCGGTCCTGGCCAAGGTCACCGACGCCGTAGCCCGGGGCGAAGAAAAGGAACTCGGGTTGAAGCAAATTATCTTCTACCTCGCCGTCTCAAACCTCCTCGGCACGATCCTGGCCCAGGCCATCTTCGAGCCGGTATCGCGCGGCCTCATGCTCCTCACCCGCTGGATTTCCTAAAAGGTTGACAAGGGGGCGAAGGTTGTTGTCAACCTTTGAATTTTTAGCGCGTTTCTTTGGGGCTATGTGCAAATGAATTCGCACCTGCATTTTGGGGGCTGGATTTTTGGGGATAAATGGGAAACAGCAGGCGGATCTCTTTCGGGAGGTCCGTTTTTTATTTCAGCGGTACCGAATCGGGCGGGATGGAATATATTGTAATACGGGTTGGTTACACCCGTTGATCAGCAGCAATGGGTGACACCGGGTACACCGGGTGACAGCGAAAACCGTCTCCACTGTCACCATGAGAACTGACACCCCATTGCCACTATAAGGTGGTTGGTAAAAGTGGAAAGACAGCAAGCCTCAGTATATAAGCCTTACGTAATCCAATGCAGCGGCCGCATTGGCCTGCCTGAGAGACAGCAGCTGGAAGGCCTGGAGGTCCTCCTGTGCGAGTATTTTCCGGGCAGCGCCTTTCTGGCCAGAGTGCGCGAAGAGCGGCTGGAGGCTGTAAAAAAATTGCCCTTCGTGGCTGACGCCAGCCTTTTCGGGGCCGAACAAAAATTCACAAGCGGTCTGATGAAGGCCCTGGAGATGACACCGGACGGCTCGGAGGAAAAAAAGCAAGTCATCGTAAAACTCTTTGAAAATACCGGGGCTGAGGCAGTTGTAGACTTCGTCAGGATGAATGGAGGCAGTGTGGCCGGGCATGACAGCCAGTGGCTGGAAATAGAGCTGCTGCCGGAGCAACTGGCCGAACTGGCCGGACTCAACGAGGTGCAATGCATCGAGGAAAAAGGGGAATACGAGCTCCTCAACAACCGCGCGGGGGAAATTATCAGGGTCCCGTCGCTGTGGAGCACAGGGTTATCCGGCGCCGGACAGGTCATCGGCATCGCGGATACCGGGCTTGACACCGGTGTGCTGAATACCATGCACCCCGACTTGAAAAGCAAGGTGGTGGCCATATACGCTCTCGGCAGAAAAGAAGACGCCAGCGACTTCAACGGGCACGGCACGCATGTAGCCGGGTCCGCTTATGGCGACGGAAGCGCTTCCCAGGGCCTTTACCGGGGGATGGCGCCCGAAGCGTCTCTGGTCTTCCAGTCCATTATGGATAAAAACGGCAAGCTGACGGGGGCGCCCGGCGACCTCGGCGTCCTGCTCAAGCAGTCTTACGAGGCAGGGGCGAGGCTTTACAACATCTCCTGGGGTATGAACGTTAACGGCGCCTATAATTACGCGTCTGCCCAGCTGGACAGGTTTGTCTGGGAATACGACGACATGGCGGTGGCCATAGCGGCCGGCAATAGCGGGCAGGCCGGGTCCATTACCGCCCCCGGCACGGCCAAAAATGTGATTACCGTCGGCGCCAGCGAGAACAACCGCCCGGATAAAGGCAACTATGCCGACAACCCCGCCGAGCTGGCCTTTTTCAGCAGCCGTGGCCCGACCAGTGACGGCCGCAGCAAGCCCGACGTCGTCGCTCCGGGGACCTGGATTCTCTCAACCAGGTCATCCCTGGCGCAGGACGACAATTTTTGGGGGATTGAGGACGAGTACTACGCCTATAACAGCGGCACCAGCATGGCCACCCCCATTGTCACGGGGATGCTCGCCCTGGTGCGGGAGTATTTCATCCGGATCCACGGCTGCAAGCCTTCCGCCGCGCTGCTCAAAGCGGCCCTGCTCGACGGGGCCTTCGCCCTGCCCGGCTATATGGAAAACGATGAGGGCTGGGGGCGGATCAACGCGCCCGAACCGGCGATCGATTCCGGCAGGGAATGTTTATTCGTCAACCAGGAAACGAAGCTGGCCACGGGTGAAAGCAAAACGTATGAATACCTGTTGAGCGAGACGGCCGGACCATTGAAAATAACCCTGGCCTGGACGGATTACCCGGCCCAGGTTAATGCCGCAGCCAGCCTGGTCAACGACCTCGACCTTACCGTGCAAAGCCCTTCCGGTCAGACCTTCAGCCCCGATGACCATGTCAACAACGTTGAACAGGTGGTGTTTTCAGCCCCGGAAACCGGGATCTACAAGGTGACCGTCAGCGGCCACCACGTCCCGATGGGCTACCAGCACTACGCCCTGTTTGTGTCGGGAAAACAATTCGGCCAGGCCGACCCCGGCGACAACCCTTAAACACCCCAATGCAGGTGCGAATGTGCTAATAATTGACACACCTGATCTGGAAGAACCTTGTCAAGCACCCCAGCAAAATTTTTTAAAAGACAAAATAGCCCCCTTGTCAAATTTGACAACAACCCCGTCCCCCTGTCTCACAATGGCGCCTGCATCTATAAAAAAACATACTGGGGTAGACCCCAACAACTTCATATCCCCCCTCAGACCAGCATACCATATATTAGGAGGGCTGTCCCGCTCCATTCGCGCGACGGCGCCTCTGCGCGAACCAGAGCCGATAATAAGGGGGTTTACCTATGTCTCCCACCATCGTCACCGCCTTCCGGATCCGCAAGCGACACCTGGCCGCCCTGGCGGCTCTGGTGTTCCTTGCATTTTTTCTGGCCCGGCTGATCGAGGATAGAAACAGCCGGCAGGCCGTGGCGGCCATGGCCCCGGCCATGGCCAACCGGGTTATTGTGGTCGACCCCGGCCACGGCGGGATCGACCCCGGCGTGGTGGGCAAGAACGGGCTTCTCGAAAAAGACATCACCCTGACGGTAGGCAAAAGACTGGCCGCCAACCTCGGCCAGGCCGGGGCCATGGTGCTGCTGACCAGGGAGACCGACACAGACCTCAGCGACTCCACCACCCTCGGAGCCGCCGCCAAAAAGAGGGAGGACCTTCAGAGGCGGGTGGCGCTGGCCAACGACAACCAGGCCGACCTGTATGTCAGCATCCACGTCAACAGCTTTGTCTCCCCCGACCGGCGCGGCGCCCAGACCTTCGTCCAGCCGGGCAAGGAGGAGAGCCTGAAGGCAAGCCGGTACATCCAGGCGGAGTTGGCCAGGCTGCTTCGCAACACCACCCGCCAGCCGGTGGAAGTAGACTACTACGTCACTAAAAACACCACCATGCCGGCAGTAGTCGTGGAAATAGGGTTCCTCACCAACGACGCCGAGGCCAAACTGCTGGAGGAGCCCGCCTACCAGGGCAAGGTCGCCTGGGCCATATACGCGGGTCTGGTAAAATATTTCGACGAGCAGGGGCCGCCCGCCCGGGAGACCACGGGCAGGGAGGAAATAATCAAGACCTTTAAGGAGAACGCCACCAAAGGCCTGCGGCCCTAAAAGAAAAAATATAATGCCCCAAAAAGGGTATTGACACCTTATTACCATTCTGCTAATATATTTATAGAACATATGTTTGAGGGCAGGGACAAAGTGTTTTAAACATTTTACCTGCCCTAAAATGTTTACACCCAGTCCCTCCTTAAAACAAATGAATTCTCAAAGAGGAGGTGAATACATGGCTGTAAACAACGTCCCCGGCAATTCCGTGCTCAAGCTGGCGCTCCATGTCGGCGACAGCGCTACCGGCAGTCCTATTTTACGGAGCCGTAGCCTCAACGGGATCAAGCCGGCAGCGACCGATCAGGACCTGTTTGACGTCGCCACCGCCCTGGCCGGGCTGCAGCAGTACCCGCTCAACGGGATTACCCGTGTCGACAACGCCGCTCTGCTCAGCGCCTAACGTCCGGTAACTTCTACCCTGTCAACGAGGTGCGAATTTATTCGCACAAATGCAACATTGGCTGCCACAGGTCCGGCGCTAACGCGCCGGGTGCGATTAAAATGGCGCCTGCAAAATTAAGTTTAATTCTCTACAGAAAGGAGGAAATTGATTGGCCACCAACACCAAAACCCTGCGTATGGTTTTTCGCAACCAGGCAGGCAAAAACGTCACCATTTCACTGGACAACCCCAGAAGTGACCTGACCTCCGCCGAGATCGAAGCGGCCATGGACCTGGTTATCGCCCGCAACATTTTTACCAGTTCGGGCGGGGACCTGGTGTCCAAGCAGGACATCCGCATCATCGACAGCACCACCGACGACCTCTACGACCCCGCCTAGGAAGCAGGGGGACGGTTCTTTTGCTTCCAAATTGACAATGGGACGGTTCTCATTGTCGGAATGGTCCCCGCTGCCCAGAGGGATACGTCCCGATGTGGGCGGGAATGCAGTATAAATCCTTAAACTGCTACCCGGCGCAAAATTCGATTGAAATCGAACCCGCATTAAAACAAGCCGGCTAAGGGATACGTCCCAATGTAGCATAATCTGTCAACTGTATAAGACGGGGGGCAGGCCCCCCCGCTCACTAACTAAATGAGGAGTGATACTACTGGATTTAATCCTGCAGGCGGTGGGCAATGTCGGGTTTCCCATAGCCGTGTCCGCGTACCTGCTGGTGCGCATCGAGAGCAAACTGGAGGCCCTGGCCGCCAGCATTGCCAGGTTGGCCGAAGCGGTAGCCGGTGAGCGGCGGCAGGAGTAGAAAAGGTTAAAGTGTCTGTAAAACAACCCGTCAGTCTTGTTGGCTGGCGGTTTGTTTTGCAAGACACTTTTTTAATAATTTTGATCTATTATTAAGAAATTTTTTGTGGATTCTGCTGGAACGGTTACCTCCAATGGATAATTATCTTTTTTTATGGTAAAATATTATTACAGTATTACTAGATTACCGCTGGAGGGGATTAGGTTGGAATATACTACTTTAACCTCAAAGGGGCAGGTTACCGTTCCAAAAGAAATTCGTGAAAGGCTCAATTGGAAAGAGGGTACCAAAGTTAAATTTTATTTTGACGGAGAAGAATTGAAAGTTAAGGAAGTGACTGTTATTAACGAGATGGAAGACTTGATCATTAATGATTTAAAGGATCTTGGTTATAAAGGGGAAGAACTAAAAACAAAACTACTTGAACGAAAGGTCGCTTTTAATGAAGCTTTTGACAGGCTTCTAGAAGAACGGCTGCAGGAGGAAACTGTTTCTTTGGAGGATGCCATTAGGAGTATCGAGAATGAAGAAAAAGTATGAGCTCCGGTTATCCCAAAGTGCGGTTAAAGACCTTAAAAAGTTGGAATCATCTCTAAGAAATTTTCTATATAATAAATTTTATGAGCTAGCGGCAAACCCATATAAAAACGATAAACTCTCCGGAGCTTTTAAGGAACTTCGCTCCCAACATTGCAAATATAGAGGAGTGGAATATCGCGTTATCTACTTTGTTGACGAGGAAGATAGATTAGTGGTTATTGCCTTGGTGGGAACCAGGGAGAATATTTACAAGGAATTAGCCAGAAGGCTGTAAAATTAATTAGTTGCTAACAAAACCAGCTGCCGGTGATTTTGAAGTTCAGTGGCAACTTCCAGGTGGTGGTTTTTGAATAAAACATAGCTATTAGTCTTAAAGCAAAACCCGGCGTGAGCCGGGCTTTTCAATTATGACAATGGGAGAGTGATACCACTGGATTTAATCCTGCAGGCGGTGGGCAATGTCGGGTTTCCCATAGCCGTGGCCGCGTACCTGCTGGTGCGCATCATTTATTTGATTATTTTGCCAATTCCTGTTTTAATGCATTCTGGAGTACAGATGAAAAATTTATATGCCTTTTTTCCGCTTCTTCGTTCAGCCATTCGGGAATTGAAAGAGTTTTCTTTATCGCCTTGGTTTTGCGCCGATAATGATCAATGTTACAAGATACAAGGGTCGCAAAAGCATTCTCTGGAGTAATAATTTTCTTGATTTCTGTTGCTGTTGGCGCTGTGGTTCCTGCTTCCTCCAGGGACGCAAGATAAAGCCCCAATGCCTCTTGTGCCAAGGCCATTGTCTCTTGCAATGTCTCCCCATAGGTCTGGCAACCCTCAAGATCCGGAAAATCAACCCAAAACGCTCCGTCTTCTTGATGGAAAACAGCTGGATAAATTGTTAACATGATAAAATCACTCCTATTTATATGTGTGCGAATTAAGACTATTTTAGTCCTGTTCGCTTTAATATTTTGTTTAGCAAGCCTGTTGGTATGTCGGTATTATGTACTGGTATTATTTCAGTTTGTGAGTCTAACTTCATAACATAGTGGCTTCCATTTATTCGATTAATTTGCCAGCCCTTTTGTTGCAGGAGCTTCACTAACTCTTTACCTTTCATTGCCACCCTCCCTATATACTTAATATTGTATACGTATATTACGTATTAGTCAATATTATTTACAAATAATTACCATGAAAGAAATTTTTTGTGGATTCTGCTGGAACGGTTACCTCCAATGGATAATATCTTTTTTGATGCCATTAGGAGTATCGAGAATGAAGAAAAAGTATGAGATCCGGTTATCCCAAAGTGCGTTTAAAGACCTTAAAAAGTTGGAATCAAAATTTTGTCTGAATAAGTCGAATTGTTATTAAAGGATCCTTACTTCCTCTTTAGAATAGATCCGGATAAATGTCATATTTCTACAAAGGAGGTAGGGTAATGTTTGTAAAGTTCCCGGTGAGGTTAGAAAATGGGTTTGTTATAACTGGTAATGAAGAGCCTAGTTTAATAGTGAGTAATGCAAAGGCTTATATATCTGACAATATTGAAGAATTGATTAATTTATACATTGCAATAAAGGCAAATGTGGATGAGCTTATAAGTGAAACCAAAAAGCATATTTACGATGAAGAGTATTATTACAGAATAAGATCAGTTTATCTGACATACAGAGAGCATCCAGGATATTATACCTTAATAAAACGTGTTTCAATGGCTTATATAGAGTGAATAGTACCACTGGATTTAATCCTGCAGGCGGTGGGCAATGTTGGGTTTCCTACAGACCCATTAGAGACGCTAATAATCCCTAAAGACTACAACGAAATTTTCCGGATAAACAACGATTTTTTCAATATGTTTTTGCAGCCAGGCCTTCCTTCCCATGATGTTGCCGGCCGGAAACACATCGTAATAATCCCCCATACTGTGCCGGTGCATATCCTCTTCATTAACACCTGCTAATTCTTCTTCTAGTAAAGCAATTTCCTTAATCAATGATTCCTTCTTCACCCAGTACCCGGGCGCGTGCACGGTCGAATTCTCTTTCCGTAATCCTCCTGCTCTCAAGTGCTTGCATCTGCATATCCAATTTATCCGGGATAGCAGACAGGCTCCTTTTTAAGGAGTTAGGTTTATGCTGAAGCATCTACTGACCTGTCTATCGCAACGGGAGAGGGAAGCTTTTGTTTTGGCATATGGCCAAAATTTCACCCATAGCCAGGCTGCCGAGTATATGGGGTTATCCAGGGGAAATATTTACACTCTTCTAAAGAGGGCTAATAAAAAATTTTCCGGATATAGGCAATTTGTGGGGCAAAAGCAAACTAAGGGTGAAGGGGTTTGTTAGGGACGGATATAAACGGGAAAGCCGCCCCACCAGGCGGCTTTTGGCAATGTCGGACTTTTAACCAAGTTCCTTTACGGCACTAACAACAGAGGAAGAGTTCCACCCAACCATTTTTGTCGCGTTATCTTGTATCTTTTTAGGAACTCTTTCTTGTCCCCATGGTTTTACACCAATAATCTTTTTGTTCAAACGTACAGCTTCATCAATTTCGTAGTCAATCCAATCACTATATACTGCATACATTCCAGAAATAATAATTACAACACTGGAAGGGTTAATTTGTCTTGTCAAAGCCTCTTTAAGTTTTTTTGTGTTTTTAGCGTCTATTGGATCATGGTACGGAACACTGTAATTGCTCCAATTCAAGCCAGAATCATTTATCCATTTCACAAGTGTAGTGTAGGCAGCATCATATTTCCATGCATGGCTGATAAAAATATGGTATTGTTTAGACATAAAAAAACCTCCTAAGATTATACTATTATATAAGGTGATGAAAGTGAAAAATATAAAAATTACCCCAAAAAAATTTAGAAAAAAAGCAATTGTAATTGAAGCTTATCAAACCGATAAAGAAATGATTATTGAAACTTTGGAAGGACCATTAAAAGCTTCCCCCGGTGATTGGATTATAAAGGGCATCAGAGGTGAGCAGTACCCTTGCAAACCAGATGTCTTTGAAAAAACGTATGAGGAAATAGATGATGACGCAGAAGTAACTCCGTTTATTTAGCAGTTTTTATTCTCTTTAGAAGATTTCTGAAGTTGTGTCCAATTAATATTTTCATGGGAAATAATATTTTCACATCTAGATACGAGCAATTGAAATCGTGAATTCGAATCATCTTCAGAGTAGATCCCAGACTGAGTTAGATACATAAATTTCTCATGCTTAAGAGTTTCTGAGACTGCTCGGTATTCAATCCATAATTCTTGATAATTTGATAAGCCGTGAATGCTTTGGATAATTAAAACAATGGCGCCCAAGATACCAGTTGATAGTTTAAGATAATATGGTTCAATGAAAGCGATTGAGACAATTGGAATAAGGGCGGTACATATAAATTCAGCTATCTTAAAACGCGTAAACCTATTCTTATTGAATGTGCTTTTATCTCCGTACCAGTTTATTTGATCATCTAACCGTTCTTCCAAATACGTTGTTTCATCCATTTGGAGTGGTCCTTCCGGGGCGTGCATTATTAACCTCCTTTCTTGGAAAATTAATGACATACTTCCACAGAAAAGTAAATATTCCTTTGTCTAATGGTATCGCTATTTTCGAAATATTTAGTAAGGAAAAACTTTCCTTTTGGTGAGGTATAGGGCGGGAGGTGGAAAGATAAGATGGAGGAAAATGAAAATTTATTTGAACGCTTGTCTATGATGTTTAAAATTGGTGGTGAAGAAACAAAAGAACTAATCAATGCTGGATATATAACACCTGATCTTTTTACCACAAAGAAAACTGAAGATTTTAAAAGGACATTTATTGAAACATACAAAGATAAAACACTTCATGCACTAAGAGAAACAAGCGACACGAGAGAAGCAATGAAACGAGTTGGATTAACCAGATTTATTGCCTTCTTAGTGATGTGTGATGAATTAGCGTATGAGGGATACTTAGAAAAAACAGAAGAAGGTAAATACAAAGTTAAATAAGAGCCTCCGGGCTCTTTTCTTATGCGCTAACAGCAGAGGCAGGTGGAGGTGATGGGCCGGGCTTCAAAGTATAACTGGGATAAGCTTTACTTGGAATACTGCCAGGGACGGAACAGAAGTATAGCCGAGTTTGCCGAGAAAAAAGGGCTCAGTTACGATGTTCTCCGGAAGCAGTTGCATATTCCGTCGCTTGAGTGCGGCTTGACCGTTTGATGTTGTGCATGCGTTCCGAAAGATTGTGCATAGCTTCCGTTGCCGTTGAACATCTTATCCACAATAAATGAGTACCTTGAACACACTGATTAATAAGTCAGGGTACTTTGAGGCCCGGACCACAACAGAACAGCGGCAAGTATTGGCACTCCTGGGTAAGGAGGCCTTTTCATTCGCAGAGACGGTTTATAAAGAACTAAAAGATCCTGATAAGCTGGCTGAAGCTGTGAAATACCTTGAGCAGAAAGCGGCGGTCGTCGGTATTAAGGTGACGTTTGAAGAAGCCAGGGCCGTGGTGGAAGCGGCTTGGCTGGAGGACAAGCGGAAAGAGCTACCGGTTATTGAAGTTGGTACTATTGAGTCAGTGGATACAGCTGCGGCGCCGGCGGCAAACTAAATACGCAGACATACGAATGGCCTCGCTCTCCGGAGCGGGGCCTTTATTGTTTTGTTTGAGGCGTTGGAGGTTAACTGGATGTTGGATGAGTTGATAGTGAAGTATTACGGAACCGCCAAGTATGGTGGTTTTTATGAAATATTTTTATGAAATATGTTGAATTATAGTAAATAATATCGAAAATAAAATAAAGGGAAATTGTACACGTGGTGGAAATAATTCTATTATTTCGCAGGGTATGGGGTATTGTTCTTTGGATTTTAGTACTAAAGAAACTTTGGAGTTTGCCCATAGTAATTACCCAGTAGTATGCTGGATAGTTATAGCCATTCTGTTATTTACCTTTATTACTATTGTAGCAATTGCAATAAAAAGGTATTATAAGGGTGATGATATAACATTTTTCTGGTTTTTTACAATTTCTAAGAATGAGAAATTTGCAGAAGCAAACGAAAAATTTAGGCTTCTACAAAACGAATATGATATAGTAAGTGAAAACTCAAAGCAAAAGAGCATATTGCTAGATTTATTTAATGATATCCATAAAGGCATTGACAACCTTCTGACAGCTTCCGAGCAAGACCAATTCTACAACTTAAGAGCCAAGCTCATAGACTTAATTCTTGCCGGTATTCTTTCTCCTTTTACAAAGCACACAGGCAATGTACATAGGGTGGCATTGTTTACACCAAACAAAAACAGGACCGGTCTTGTTTCGACCCAATTCTGTGGGTTTTTTCCGGGAGAATATTCTGGAGGCATAAGCCTTCCTTTAAATTCAATAGCAGGTCATGTTTTCATAACAGGAAATTCCTATAAAAGTTCAAACGTCCACATGGACAGAGTATTTTTCAAAGACCAAAAACATAGAACAGACTATTTTTCTTTGCTTTGTGTGCCGATAATGAATAAAGAAAGATGTTGTGGTGTTTTAAGCCTCGATGGCAGGAAGGAAAATTCTTTTGATGAATCCGATGAAAAACACTTGAGTTATTTTGCAACACTTATTGGCATAATATTGGAAACAGAGTTCTACGTAGAAGACATAAAATTATATGAAATCGAAAGGAGGTATTCAAATGCTGGCAGTAGCGGAGCCAGATGATAAGGTAAAAGCCAAAGCGAGAGAAAATTTCTTTAAGGGGAAAATTACGGCAACTGAGTATCTAAAAGAAATTGAAGCAAGCTCCGAAACTGACAGGATACGGCGCGAATCGGCGATAAGAGTCAAAAAAATTGTTGAAGAAAGTAAAATCATTTTTGGTTGAATAATCTGGGCCCTGCTGACTTTAGCGGGGCTTACTTTTACCCTTATCATAGTTCCCTCGCCCCTTCACTCACCCCCTGTTATAACACTTCCAAGAACGCACGTTCTCTAAAGAGGAATTTTCATGTCCACAGACTACCGCGAAATGCTTGCTTTCCTTCTCCTGACTTAAATGACGCACTGAACGAACCCTATGCGACAGGATCGGTCAAAGGTCTTTTTGGTTGAGGAGCTAATCAAACTGTATAAGTTTTTCCTTGGAGAACCCGAAGGGGTTTGAAGATGCCAAGAGAATCGTGGCAATGGCGAAGGGGGGGGAGTGAAGTAGAATGAGAAGGAGGATTTAGAATTTAAATAGCCCCATTAACATTAAAAACCCACTTAATGTAGGTTAGCTTAATTCAATAATTTATTTTCCTTTCATTTTATATTATTTTTATTTTAATACCTTGCTCACTCAACATGACATGCATGCTGGGAGCTTGGTAAGATTCTATTAGGTTAGTGCTTGAAGTAGAGACAGGCCAGGAATGCTAAAAATATTAACACTTCTGGGAATTTATCCAATCAAACCACCTCCTTTTATAGTTATCTGTATTTTATTTTATTTTATTACAAATGCCCGTTTCATATTCATTTAGAACTTGGCAGGAATATTTTACCTATTGGCGAATATTCCTAAAATGATTTACGTATACACTGACTACGCCTTTGGAATTGCAATTACAGCTTGGTCCATTTGCCTGGCCCATTACTTCCGGCTCTCTTGGCCTGTACAGGTTCTTGCCGGCGTTACTATATGCTTTGGATGGTGGGCCGCGACATGACTCCGCCTAAAATGCGGATGAGAATGCAGGATAAACCGCCAGTCTTGTTGATTGGCGGTTTTAACGAAAATTTAATGTATTCTTCAGCTTAATTTAAGGATATAAAGTTACAATACAATCAATCCAGAGTTGCACCGCTTTTTTTCGCAGGACAATAACCGGCTGCCGCCGGATTATATACCAGGACCATCCTAACCTCCTTTTTCCTTCCTTTTTTTACCCGCCTTTTAAGGCGGGTTTTAATTTTTCAAAGATATATTCAGCAAATATTAATCTTTTCCTCAGGTTGATTTAAGCCTGGCAGGTTAAAATACAATCAAAGGACAATAACCGGCTATTGGCCGGATTGCATATATGCAAGTCCCACAACTTAATGTATGGAACCTCCTTTTCTGTGTTGCCCGCCTTCTGAAAGGCGGGCATTCTTTTTTAATTCCAAAAACTATTTTACGTGATAGTACTATTACCTATAGTATGTTCTCTTAAATTGTGGTAAAATAATTTTACCATACTCATTGGAGAAACAATTCTCCTTTTTGATGACCGCCTCAGCTTCCGGCGGTTTTTTCTTTTCATCGGCCGGATGACCCCATCCGCCGGCGCGGCGGCTGACTGAATTTACCAGAACCATGACTAAATGGTATTTAAATGTTGTAATTTATCTATATTTCTATT
This sequence comes from Pelotomaculum sp. FP, assembly GCF_004369245.1. Classification (NCBI taxonomy): domain Bacteria; kingdom Bacillati; phylum Bacillota; class Clostridia; order Eubacteriales; family Desulfotomaculaceae; genus Pelotomaculum; species Pelotomaculum sp. FP. The sequence continues at coordinate 19,118 of NZ_QFGB01000051.1, forward strand.
AAAATATAATGGTAGGTAAAAATATGTTGAATATCAAAATCACATATGATCTGGTGGTTAATGGACTTTTAAACCGCTGGAAAGACGAGGCTATGAATCTGGTTTCTTACTTGGGCGTCTGAAGCCAGCAGGAGCCAGTGACGCAACCGGCTATCTTTTTCAGGGTTTTTTTGTCTATTTTTTTTGTCTTGTGCAAAAGTACTGGAGGTGAGGTTCTGAACAGTCGAAACACCCCGGCTGATATCGACGATCAGGCCATAGACCTGCGAGTATACGTGCAGATCTTAAAAAAACGCCGCGTCCTGATAGCCCTGGTTACGCTGTTCTCGGTGCTCGCCAGCGTCATCCTGAGCTTTTTTGTGGTGCGGCCCGTCTATGAGGCCAAGACCGTCCTGCTGGTTACCCAGGCGGCGGACAAGCTGCAGGTGTCAAGCCAGAAGGACGGTTTGGACAATATTGTCAACGGCATGACCCGCATCCCCGTGCTGACCATGAACACCTACGTCAACCAGGTCAAGAGCGACGAACTGATGATGCGGGTCATCGAGCGCCTGGACCTGGAGCCCCGCGGCGTCACGCCCCGCGGGCTGGCCGCGCAGGTCAAGGCCTCGGCCGCCAAGGACTCGTACCTGCTCGAATTGACCGTCAGCAACAACGACCGGCAGTTGGCCATGGACATCGCCAATACCCTGAGCCAGGAATTTATCCAGTCGATTACCGAGAGGAACCAGGAAGTAATGGACCGGTCCGTGGCGTTTCTGCAGGAGCAGATGGCGCAAGTAAGAAAAGAACTGGACGCCGCCGAGACACAGTCCGAGCGCGACCGCCTGCAGGGCATACTCACGCTGTTGTCCGAGGGTATCACCAGGACGCAGATCGCCCGTTCCTTTGACCTGGGCAGCACCAGCCTGGTCGTCGTATCACCGGCCATAGCAGCCGTCCAGGTCAAGCCCAATAAGCAGTTGAACATTGCCGTCGCCTTTTTGTTGGGCCTGATGGCGTCGGTGGCGCTCGCCTTCGTGCTGGAATTCCTGGACAACACGATCAAAAACCCGGAGGACGTGTCCCGTTACCTGGACCTGCCCGTGATGGGGATGATCCCGGCGGCAGACAGCCGGGACGAGACCTATTACGGAGAGTAATTAAGACAAGCGAGGTGCTCAAATGGCTGGACGCTATAAAAAAGACAGGAAGCTCTTCTCCCATATCATGCCGAAATCCGCCGTCGCGGAGTCGTTCCGGACACTGCGCACGAACATAGCTTTTTCCTCCCCTGCCGGGCGGAACAGGACGATCCTGATCACCAGCCCTATCCCGGAAGACGGCAAGTCGACGGTCGTCTCCAACCTGGGGGTGGTCCTGGCGCAGGCGCAAAGCAGGGTCCTGATCGTCGACTGCGATTTGCGAAAACCCGTGATGCACAGCTGTTTCAGCCTGGACAGGGTTAGCGGGCTGACCAACGTGCTGGCCCGGGACCTGGACCCCGGCGAGGTCGTCAGCCCGACAGAGGTGGCGGGGCTCTACGTGATCCCCAGCGGCCCGATCCCGCCCAACCCGTCGGAATTGCTGGGCTCAGCCAAAATGGCCGGGTTTCTCGACAGGGTGGCGGAGCAGTACGACGTGGTGCTGCTTGACGCGCCCCCGGTCATTGCCGTAACAGACGCAGCCCTGCTGGCGCCCCTGGTAGACAGGGTCCTCCTGGTGCTCAAGGCCGGCTCGTCACGCATCGAAATGGCCAGGGAAGCCAGGGACCAGCTGGTCAAGGCCAACGCCAAAAGCATCGGCGTGGTGTTGAACGGAGCCAGGCTGAACCGGGGGGGCGGTTACTACTATTATTACGGCGGCGAAGACGAAAAGAGAGCCGTCAATTAGCCGCGTTGAACTTATTGCCGCGCGAAAAGGCGCGGTTTTTTTTATTGAGAGGTAATTCAATACTGGTACATTTATGATGCCGCTGCTGATAGGAAGAAGGAGTGTGTTGGGGAGGATGGCGGACAAAACAGGCGAAAAAATGTATAATATATAATGGTTGCGCCATGCCCGGCAGGCTGACAAAAATGCGGCTTATGGCGTATTGCCTGTAAAAGGATATCGGCGAAGCGATGCTCGCCGGTTTGAGAAAGCCGCGGTATGGATAATCACCGGAAGGAGGAGCGGATATTCATTTTCAATACAACCCCTATAGCTGGATTTATCTCGGAACGGCGTTGCTGCTGTTTTTGATTGTGGCCTATGCGGCATATAAACGGGTTGGTGATCGGTTATGGATCATTACGCAGATAATGGTGATTTTTTGGTGCCTCGGGTCCGCCCTGCAAGTATCCGCTACCGATCTCAAGACGATAGTTTTTTGGTATCATGCCGCCAATGATTTCATAGGATTCAAAGTGGCGGTTGTCTGGCTGCTCTGGGCTTTGACGGTTGCCGGCGGAAAAAGCCGGCTCACCCGGAGCCGGGTGGCCCTGTTCTTTGTTTTGCCGGTAATTACCGATATCCTGAATCTGACCAATTTCCGGCATGGATTGGTTTACAGTAAAATGTGGCTGGATACGTCGGGCGGTTACCCGCTGCTGCAGTTTATCTGCGGCCCCTGGTATTGGATAATTACCGCTTACAGCGGCATCCTGCTCCTGGCCGTGATCGTCGTCCAGGTCCAAGCGGCCCTGAACGGGCAAATGCTGCACCGGAAACAGGGGCTGACCATCGCCGCCGCTACCGGCGCCATATTGATTTCTATTGTCCTGTTTTTAATAACCGAAGGCGCATTGTTTGATTACTATGATCTCACTCCGGTGGTGATCGGTATCGCCGGTATCTTCACCAGCCTGGTCTTTCGCTTCCGGGCACAGGAGGCCGTGCCGGTCCCCCGCAATGCGGTCATGGAGAAGATGACCGGCGCCGTTTTGATCCTGGACGACCGCGACCGGATCATGGACCTGAATCCGGCGGCGGAAGCTTTTTTCGGCTTGAAAACCGCCAAAGTGGCGGGCTGCGTCTTTGAGGAAATTTTAAGCGATTGGCCGGAGCTGGCCGCGGCCGGCCGGGATAGATCCGTCAGTCATTGGGAATTCTCCCGGGACGGACGGCATTATGAAACTTATTTCTCCGGATTGAACGACGGCCGGAAAGCAGCCGGCCGTTTGGTGGTGATCCAGGACGTCACTGCCAATAAAGCGGCTGAAGCCCAATTGATCCAACAGCAGCGGGCTTTGCTGGTCTTACGGGAAAGGGAGCGGCTGGCCAGGGAACTCCATGACAGCCTGGGACAGGTTTTGGGTTATACCAATATCCAAATACAGGCTATCCGCGAAATGCTCAAAACCGGCCGGCTTCCGGCGGTTGACGGCAGTCTGGCCCGTTTGTCCCAGGTGATCACGGAAGCAAATACCGAGGTCAGGGAGTTTATTTATGGGGTCAAAACCACCTTGCTCTTTAAAGAGGGGTTTTTTGCCGCCTTGCGGCAATATCTGAACCACTTTGAACAGAATTTTCAAATCCGGACCGAGGCGCAAAACCCGGATAACATTACCGAGGAAGAACTCGGCCTGCCGGCGGGGGTCCAGCTTTTCCGGATTATCCAGGAGTGCCTGGCCAACGTGCGTAAACATGCCCGGGCCGGAAAAGTAACAATAATGTTCCGGAAAAAGGACCGGCAAATCCTGATTACGGTGGCTGACGACGGAGTGGGGTTTGAGCCGGGAAAATCCGCGGTCGGACAATCTTCTTTCGGACTGGAAATAATGAGGGAGCGCGCCGGGCAGATGGGGGGAGAAGTCCGAATTGACACCGCGCCGGGGCAGGGTACCACCGTGACGGTGACCATTCCCCGCTTTGCCGGTCCGGTACAGGCGCCGGCTGTGGGTCCGGGAGACGGAATTACGGAAACGGATGCTAAAATCAGAATTTTGCTGGCCGATGATCACGTCTTGTTCATGGAGGGACTGCAAAACCTGATCAGCCCCCATGGATTTGAGGTCGTCGGTAAGGCCAGGGACGGTCTGGAAGCGCTGGAAAAAGCCCGTTTGCTGCATCCCGAGATGATTCTGATGGACATGCAGATGCCCCGGTGCAATGGCCTGACAGCTACCCGGCTGATTAAAGCGGAGATGCCGGAGATCAAAATCGTGATCTTGACCATGTCCGACCGGGAACAGGACCTTTTCACAGCGATTCAAAGCGGAGCGTCCGGATATTTGCTAAAGGGACTCCAGGCGCAAGAGTTAATCGAGCAGCTCAACGGTCTGGCCTCCAACGCCGCCGTTATCTCGCCGGAATTGGCCGCCCAGGTTTTGGAGGAGTTCAACCGGAATGAAGAGGAAACGGCGGCAGCGGCGGACGTAAATCCGGCGAAGCCTGAAGAGGCTTTATCCCAAAGGCAGATTGAGATTCTGGCGCTGGTAGCGGGGGGGGATACTTACAAGGAGGTAGCCTCCAAACTTTTTATCTGTGAGAGGACGGTAAAATATCAAATGGCCGATATTTTAAGGCAGCTTCAGCTCAAAACCCGGCATCAGGCAATCGCCTATGCCCGGAAAGCGGGGCTGGGAAAGGAGAATGAGAGAAGGGAAACGGTGGAGCAGAGCTGAAATTGCTGTTAAAAATATTGCGCATACATAAAAGGGCAATCCGGTTTTTAACAGGATTGCCCTTTTATTGCCCTTTTATTGCCCTTTTATTGCCCCCCGGCGAAGGGGATTTGCCATTATAATTACATAGTCGGCAGAATAACCGTCATGAATCGCCAAGGAATTCCATTTTTTAACATGCAGGAATAAACTATATTGCTATAGAATATACCGGGTTACCAATTCATTGAAGATAAAGTTTTCTATTACCATTTCATTATATAAAGAGGGTTTCCGATGATCGACATCCACAGTCATATCCTGCCGGGTATTGATGACGGCGCAAGCAGCCTGGAGGAGTCTCTCGCCATGGCCAGAATCGCCGTCGACGACGGTATCAGGGTCATGGTGGCTACACCTCATGTAATAACAGGGCTTTACCCGAACACCAGGGAAGCGATCCTGACAGCGACGGAAAAGCTTCAAAGAGTTTTGCGGGAAAACGATGTATCCTTATCAATTCTGCCGGGCGCAGAGTACCACCTTGAGCCCGATTTACCCAAGTGGATGGCCCGGGGCGAACTCCTGACCGTCAACGACGCCGGGCGCTATCTATTGGTGGAGCTGCCTGCCGCTCTGGTGCCCGAATACACGGGTAAGGTCTTTTACGAACTCCAGCTGCAGGGTGTAACACCCATCATCGCCCACCCGGAGCGAAACATAGATTTTGCCAGGGAGCCGGGCCTTCTCCACGAACTGGTTTCTCACGGCGCCCTGGTTCAGATAACCGCCGGCAGCCTGACCGGCCTCATGGGCTCCGAGGCCGTAGCCACCGCCAGGACCTTTCTCAAACAGGGCTGCGTTCACTTTATCGCGTCCGACGCGCACGCCACCGGTGACCGGGCGCCTGTCCTTTCAGACGCGGCCAAGGAAGCGGTACAGTTGGCAGGCGAAGAAGAAGCCCAAAACCTTTTAACCGGGAACCCGGACCGGGCGATAAAGGGCGAGCGGATCCAGACCGGTGAAATCAAGGATTTGCGTCCAGCCGGACGAGGCATTTTCAGCTTTTTCAGAAAATACCTTCCAAGGTAGTATAAATTTTTTTTATCTGGTAATTTCTTTTTTTTGTTACGCTTGAAGGAGTAGACAAAGCCATGTCGAAATATAACAATTGAGGAAAAAGAACAATATCATATGCAGGCTGAAGGTGATGAAACTGGTTTTTTATTTGGGCGTCTGAAACCAGTTTGAGCCAGTGACGCAACCGGCAGCGCTTCCTGTCGGTTTTTTTGTTTTTTCCCGCATGTTTTAACGCGGCAATACTGGAGGTAAAAAGCTTTTGCCCAATGAAAACACCGTGGCCGGTATCGACGAGCAGGAAATAGACCTGCGTGTGTACATACAACTCCTGAAAAAACACCGTGCCCTGATCGTCCTGATCACCCTGCTCGCGGTGCTTGTAAGCGCCATTTTGAGCTTCTTTGTGCTGAAGCCCGTCTACGAGGCCAAGACCGTCCTCCTGGTCACCCAGGCGGCGGACAAGCTGCAGACGACGACCCGGAGCAATGACCCGGACGATCTGCTCAATACCGTCTCCCGCATCCCCGTGCTGACCATGAACACCTACGTCGGCCAGGTCAAGAGCGACGAGCTGATGAAGCGGGTTATTGAGCAAATGGGTCTGGAGCCCTACGGCTTTACGCCCCGCGGGCTGGCCGGCCAGGTCAAGGTCTCGGCCGCCAAGGACTCCTACCTGCTGGAGGTGAGCGTCAGCAACCACGACCCGCAGCTGGCCGTGAACATCGCCAATACGCTGAGCAAGGAATTTATCGGGTCGATAACGGAGAGGAACCAGGAAGTGATGGACCGTTCCGTGGTGTTTCTGCAGGAGCAGATGGCGGAGGTGCGGAAAGATCTCGACGCCGCCACGACGCAGTCCGAGCGCGACCGCCTGCAGGGCATGCTGACACTATTGTCCGAGGGCATCACCAAGACGCAGATCACACGTTCCTTCGACCTGGGCAGCACCAGCGTGGTGGTCGTTTCACCGGCCATGGCGGCGATCCAGGTCAAGCCCAACAAGCAGATGAACATAGCCGTGGCCTTTTTGCTGGGCCTGATGGCCTCGGTGGCTCTGGCCTTCGCGCTGGAGTTCCTGGACAACACGATCAAAAACCCGGAGGACGTGGCCAGGCACCTGGACCTGCCTGTGATGGGGATGATCCCGTCCGCGGACAGCCGCGCCAGGACCTATTACGGCAGTGACTAAACAACGAGGTGTAGCAATGTCTAAAAGCAACGGGAAGGAAAGAAAGCTTTTCTCGCACATCCGGCCCAAATCGGCAATAGCGGAGGCGTTCCGGACCCTGCGGACCAATATATCTTTTTCCTCTTCCAACGGACTGAACAGGACGATCCTGGTCACCAGCCCCGGCCCGGAGGACGGCAAGTCTACGGTTACCTCCAACCTGGGGGTGGTTATAACGCAGGCCAAAAGCCACGTCCTGATCATCGACTGCGACCTGCGAAAACCTGTGATGCACAAGTATTTTGACCTGGACAACCGTGTTGGCCTCACCAACCTGCTGGTCCAGGACCTGGCTTTAGACGAGGCCGTCAACGCCACCGGGGTGGAAGGGCTCCACGTGATCACCAGCGGCCCGATCCCGCCCAACCCGTCGGAGCTGCTGGGCTCCGCCAAAATGGCCGAGATCCTGGCCCGGGTATCGGCGGAGTACGACATGGTGTTGCTTGACGCGCCGCCGGTGATCGCCGTGACCGACGCTGTCCTGCTGGCGCCGATGGTCGACAGCGTGCTCCTGGTGCTCAAGTCGGGCTCATCGCGCATCGAAATGGCCCGGGCGGCCAGGGACCAGCTGCAGAAAGCCAACGCCAAAAGCATCGGCGTGGTGCTGAACGAAGCCCGCATGCACGGCGACGGCTACTACCGCTACTACTATCACTACTACGGCGCCAAAGACACCCCCACCGAGGAAAAACAGGCCGCAGGCCCCTAAACCTGCGCAAAAATATTAGCGCAAAATTAACAATGCCAGCGCAAATGAATTAACAATACGGGTGTAGATTAATTAAAAATGCAAGCGCCAATTCATTCGCACAGGGCGCGTCAGCGCCCAAGCTCTTTAACCAAGCTTTCTCTTTATAGAATCTGTTACCTTACAGCACTGGAGTGATCACCTCTGAAAACCAGCATGCGAACAATACTCCTAATGCTCTGCGACGCCGCTATGATCAACCTGGCCATGGCCATCCCTTTCGTGCTGCGCTTTTACGAAAACGATGGCGTCAGCCAGTACCTGCGCTCCTATATAAGCCTGGCCCCATGGATAACAATAACCTTCATCGCTATATTCTACGTTTTCAAGCTCTACAACCGGATCTGGGCCTACGCCAGCACGGGCGAACTGTTCGCGGTGATCCAGGCGGTCACGCTCGGCAGCCTGGCGGCCATCGCGATATTCTTCTTCGCCCACGCGCCGCTGCCGCGCAGTGTGGTGGTGATGCACTGGGCCTTCGCCATCCAGTTGATGGGGGGCTCCAGGCTGCTGTGGCGATACGCCGTGGAACACCTGAAGACCAACGGACACAAGCCGAGCCGGCGGGCCTTGATCATCGGCGCCGGCGACGGCGGGGCGATGGTGGCCAGGGAGCTGAAAGGCAATAAAAGCAGCTTTTTGCCGGCCGGCTTCATCGACGACGACCCCATGAAACGCAACGTCACAGTGCTGGGCCTGCCCGTACTGGGCACGCGGGAGCAAATACCGGAGGTGGTGGCGCGGCTCAAGATCAACCTGGTCGTCATCGCCATGCCCTCGGTAGAGGCCGCGGTCATCAGAGAAATCGTGGATATCTGCCGCGGCACCAAGGCCGAGCTGAGAATATTGCCCGGCATGTACCAGATCATCGACGGCCAGGTCTCCGTGAACCACCTGCGGCCGGTGCAGCTGGAGGACCTGCTGCGCCGCGAGCCGGTGCGCGTGGACCTGAAGGAAATCGCGGGCTACCTGGGGGGCAAGACGGTCCTGATCACCGGCGCCGGAGGCTCCATTGGCTCCGAGCTGTGCCGCCAGGTGGCCGCCGTCGGCCCCAGAAAACTGGTGCTCCTGGGCCACGGTGAAAACAGCATCCACAGCATCTGGCTGGAGTTGGAGGAGAAATTTCCCAGCGTTGCCCTGGCGATCGAGATAGCGGATATCAGGGACAAGCCCAGAGTCGACAACGTATTCCAAACACACCGCCCCGACGTGGTCTTCCATGCCGCGGCGCACAAGCACGTGCCCCTGATGGAGCTGCACCCCGCCGAAGCGGTGAAGACAAATATTTTCGGCACCCGCAACCTGGCCCAGGCTGCCGTCCGCTTTGGGGCGAGCGGGTTTCTCCTGATTTCCACCGACAAGGCGGTCAACCCGTCCAGCGTCATGGGTGCGACCAAGCGCATGGCCGAACTGATCATCGCCCAGGAAAATATGGCCGGCATAACCATATTCACCGCCGTGCGCTTCGGCAACGTGCTGGGCAGCAGCGGCAGCGTGGTGCCGCTTTTCAAGAAGCAGATCGCCAGGGGCGGCCCGGTCACCGTCACCCACCCCGAGATGAAGCGCTACTTCATGACCATACCCGAGGCCGTGCAGCTCGTAATCCAGGCCGGGGCCATGGCCAGGGGCGGGGAGGTCTTTGTCCTGGACATGGGCGAGCCGGTGAAGATCGTGGACATGGCCCGCGATATGATCAAGCTGTCGGGCTTGGAGCCAGATAAGGATATCCAAATAAAGTTCACCGGCGTACGGCCGGGAGAAAAGCTTTTTGAAGAGCTGCTGACCGCCGAGGAGGGCTCCAGCGCCACCGAGCACAAGCGTATCTTTACCGCGCGGCCTTCACTCGTCGACGTGGAAGCGCTGGAGAGCGAGCTGGTCAACCTCTCCCGCAAGGGGCTGCAGTGCACCGCCGAGGACATCTTCAACGCGCTGGGGGCTATTATACCGAGGTTCAGGAGCTACAGGAAAGTACAGGCCGGGTAGGTTCCCGGGACATGCATGGGAAGAGTGCTTTGCAGCAATTTTATAGGTTGATTGGACTGTATGGAGCTTGGGGCTTGCAGCAGTCTTTTTTGGTAGGAGGATGGGTTGCCTATATTTGGTTATCTGATTTTCAAATTCTTTGACGATCATGCTGCTAACACGGTACCAGCAGAAGGTGGAACCCGGCAATGTAGGCGCCATTTCAATCGCACACGGTGCGCCAGCGCCGAACTTACGTAGTCCTAATGTTACAGTATAGTTTTGTGGGAGAGTGCCGCTATAATGGTAAATACCAAAATCAGAAACATCCCGTTCTCACCGCCGGATATTACTGACGCTGAGATAGAAGAAGTAGCAAAAGCGATGGAGTCCGGCTGGATTACAACAGGGCCGAGGACGAAGTTTTTTGAGCAAAAGATAGCTGCGTACACCGGCACGTCTAAAGCCGTAGCCTTGAGTTCAGCTACGGCGGCAATGGAGCTAACCCTTCGTATCCTGGGTATCGGCGCAGGAGACGAGGTCATCACAAGCGCTTATACATATACAGCGTCCGCATCTGTTATAGCTCACGTCGGCGCAAAGATTGTGCTTGTGGATACGGCGCCTGATTCATTTGAGATGGACTATGACAAGCTGGCCGGCGCAATAACGGAAAAAACCAAAGCTATCATCCCGGTTGATATCGCCGGCAAGATGTGTGATTACGAAAAGATATTTGAGGTCGTGGAAAGTAAGCGGGAGTTGTTTCGGGCACACAACCTGCTCCAGGAAATTTTCAACCGTGTTATTGTCGTGGCTGATTCCGCCCACGGTTTAGGCGCAGAGCGTCAGGGAAAGAAGAGCGGCATGGCTGCGGACTTTACCTGTTTCTCATTTCATGCAGTGAAGAACCTGACTACGGCGGAAGGCGGCGCGGTGGTGTGGAGAGATGTCCCCGCCCGTGACGGTATGCCGGGCCTTGATAACGATAAGCTATACAACCAGTACATGCTCTACTCCCTGCACGGGCAGTCCAAGGACGCTCTGGCCAAGAACAAGATTGGCGCGTGGGAGTATGACATTGTACATCTAGGCTATAAATGCAACATGACGGATATCATGGCTGCGTTCGGATTGGCACAGCTTGAGAGATATGAGGGACTGTTGGAACGCAGGCGCGAAATTATTGAAAGATATGATCGGGCACTGCTGTCGCTGGGTGTGAAATCGATTAGACATTATGAGGATGGCAGGTCTAGCGGACATCTCTATCTGGCGAGGATACCGGGAATAGGCGAGGAACAGCGTAATGCATTGATAGAAAAAATGGCTGAAGCCGAAGTTTCAGCAAATGTGCATTACAAGCCGTTGCCGATGATGACCGCTTATAAGGAGTTGGGTTTTGATATAAGTGAGTACCATCCGTGATCGGTTTACCATAATATGTAATTAACAAGTCATAATAATTATATGGTTATACTAACCAATAGTGGAAACTGAGGTTTACTTCGGTTCATATGTTGTCCAGGGATCAATTAACCGTTCC
>NZ_QFGB01000052.1:0-28826 GCF_004369245.1 Pelotomaculum sp. FP
GGTGGAGGGCGGGGAAAAAATATATTTATGTGAAACGTGCCGGTTGAAGGCCCGGTCTATGGGGCTGGACTATGTCAAGTATAAAAGTGTGCAGGGCGGGTGCCCCCGTTGCAGAAAAGAAAGCGATTATTACAGCCTGTTTGAGTTCAGGGTAAAGTACGGAGACCATTTTTTCTGTTTTCACACGCCATATCAGGTTGCCAAGAGCTGGTTGAAAAATCCTCTTGAACTGCCGTGTAAGACGCATGTGCCCGGCAGAGAGGAAGCCCGTGCTTTTGGTCGCCCCATCACTGAGGCCGAAGCTCTGGCGGTAAGTCTGGAGGAGGTCATCAGGGAGTTGGAAGTATTCACGGGAGATCCTGTATAAATCATATCACATCAACAAAATACTTATCTATCTTGTGTTCATAAGATGAAACATCATTCTCTGTATTAGTATTTTCTTATTACCACATAATCTGCCGCAAGGCTTAAGTTTAATCTGGTAGGTCTGTCAGGGAGCTCTTTTAATGCCTGCTTGGCCTTATGGATATATTTCTCAACAAGTTCGAGAGATTGCTCGATAGCCCCACTGCTGGTAATTATGCTGATAGCTTCCTGTAACTCGCCATCGTCTTTTTCAGGTTTTGCCACCAGTTCTTTAAGCCGCTCTCTTTGTCTGGATGTATCCAGGGCATAAATTACCGGCAGAGTGATAATTCCCTGTCGCAAGTCACTGCCGATAGGCTTGCCCATCTCACGCTGGTCGGCAACCATATCCAGGATGTCATCGGTAATCTGAAAAGCCATGCCCACTGCGTGACCGTACCGGTATAGCGGCAAGTAAATGCTTTTAGACGCACCGCAGGCTACTGCACCCAGCTGCGTGCTCGCTGCAATCAGCATGGCGGTCTTTCGTTTAATCCGGTACAGGTAGTTCCTCAGATTCTGTTTGACATCAAAGGATGCGGCTATCTGTTGGATTTCACCCTCACACATGTTGACGCTGCTATCAGCCAGGACTTTGGAAATAAGTGGGGTATATTCATAACGGGCTATCAACATGAGGGATTTAGCAAAAAGATAGGAGCCAATGTGGGTGGAGATACTGTTTCCCCACATGGCCTTGACAGTGGGCTTACCCCTGCGGGTTAGCGAAGCATCAACGACATCATCATGTACCAGTGTAGCCATGTGGATCAGTTCCAGGGCAGCAGCCAGCGGCAGGATCCTCTGCAGGTCAAAGTTGTAGAATTTTGCGCCTAAGAGGCAGAGCGCAGGTCTCAGTCTCTTGCCACCCGCATTGAGGAGATGCGTAGAGGTCTCGGTTAGGAGAGGGTTTGGAGTTTTCACCACATTACTTAACTCTTTTTCCACCATCTGCAGTTCTTTTGCGATGTCTTTGAAAAATTCCAATATCTTTACCGCTTCCTTTACCTGAATTAAACAAAGAAAATATTTAGTATCCATGGAGTACGCACGTAAAAAAAGACTACCGACAGCCACTTTGTCGGCAGTCTGGTACCATTTTGGGGTACTGTAATAAGCCATTATAATTCTAGAGCAGTGCAGGTTTTTTCACGGATGGGCATGACTATTTAACTGTGGCTGCTGATTGTACTTCAGTCATGTCTACCAGTCGCTCACGCTCTTTTTTGCGGGCAAGCTTGCGTTCAACGATGCGTACAACCAGCACGCTAAGTTCAAAAAGCAAATACATGGGACCGCTGATGATAAGGCAGGTAACTACATCCGGCGTGGGGGTTATTATGGCCGCCAGGGCTACAACAGCCAACATGGCGTAACGGCGGTTTCTAGCAAAAAAGGCATGTGTCACAAGTTCCATTTTGGCCAGGAAAAAGCTTATTAAAGGAAATTCGAACACTATTCCAAAGGGAAGTAGAAAAGATATTGTAAAAGAGATATACTTGTCAATTGTTAGCAAGGGGGTCAGGTTGGGTCCGGCAAATTGGAGTAAAAACATTACACCTACACGGTAAACGCCGAAAAACCCAAAAGCAATCCCCCCTAAAAAACTGATAAAGGATATCAAAACAAAAAGCGAAAAGTACACCCTTTCATTCTTTTTTAAAGCAGGGACGACAAAATCCCAGATCTGCCATAAAATTACCGGCAGCGCCGCCAGGAAACCGGCAAAGAAAGATATCTTGATTTTAACAAAGATCGCCTCTGTGATACCGGTGAAAAATATCTTCTGCCCCAGCTTGGTAATTGGTTCCAGCATTGATGCCAAGATCCTATCGCTGAAAAAATACGCTCCCACAGCAAATATGGCAGTGGTAATAATTGAAACAATTAAAACATGACGCAGTTCTTCTAGGTGCTCAATAATGTTCATTTCTCCGTTAGTTTTAGCCATCGTTTTCCCCCACTATTATTACAGGCAGTTGGGAATAGGGGCTTTAATTCTTGGCTGCCTTAATCAACTGCATTTGGTTATCTTTTTTCTCATCTGCAACCGCTTCCACCTCGTTCATTATTTCGGAGGAAGAACGACGAAACTCTCTGATTGTTTTACCAACCGCCTTGCCAAGTTCCGGTAATTTGCCGGGTCCAAAGATAATTAAAGCCAGTGTCAAAACAAGGATTAATTCAGGTACGCCAATGTGCGGCATAATGTTACACACCTTTCAAATTTTAATTTTTAAACACAAGGAATCAAAGTTGGCACAAAAAATCCTCTCAACCAACTGACGATGATATGACTATATTTAGGGCGATGAAAGTCATCTATCACCTCCTCTTGTTAACTGCTTTACAAAACCGGAGCCTATTCGTGCATAATAGGTCTCCGGTATTGTATTTTGGTGATGATTATTCTGTTAAGCAGGGAAGTGGGTACCATAGGTAGCTGTACTGTTACTGTGTGCATGCCCTTCCTTGGGCAGAATTGCGAAGTTTTCCACAATAAACAGGTAAGCCAACGCCAGGAAGCTCCACATGCCGAGGGTAATCAGAAATTCCCAGGCGCTGGGGAAGTAGCTGCCGCCCACGCTCCTGGCCATTCCGGTGAAGACCACATTCATGCGGTTGAATACAACTCCTACCACCACCAGGACGGAGGCGGTTACAACCCCCCAAAGCTTGTTGCGGATGGAGGGGATGGCGTACATGAAAATCGGCAACAGGACAAAGACAATCATCTCGATCAAGAACATGTTGCTCTCGTGCGAACCGTTGAAAGCCATCCCGAAAACGCCCCGATAGTTGAGATCAATCATCTTGATGATAAAGTAAATGATCATCATCCAGGTGGTTATTCTGGTCATGCTTTGAAATACAGGCAGCTCCGGATCTCGTCCATAAGCTCTTGACGCTATGGTCCCTTCGATGGTAACCATGGCCGGCCCCAGGAAGAAGGCGGACCAAACGAAGAAGAACGGGAGCAACATGGACCACCACAGGGGATAGAGTTTATCAACAGCAACGATAAAGAGTGAGCCCAGCGACGATTGGTGCAGGGTGGGCAGGACGATGCCCAGGATCAATAATGGTGTTATCATGTACCCCAGAATCTTTTTCAATGACGGGCACTTAACCTTCTCGAAGAAGATGTCTCCAAATTCCAGGACCTGGATTGTTGTATAAATAGAAATGCACCAGAACACTTCAAACAATACCGAGTGGAAACCCCAATAGAAGAATGGCCTCCAGAAGTTAAACCATCTCCCGATATCCAACAAGAGGCTGGCCAGGGATATAATGTAGCCAAGCAAGGAAGTTAACAGTGCGGCGCGGGCGATGGGGAGGTATTTGTCCCGGTGCAGGACGTGGACTACCAGCGCAGTACTGAAGCCGCCGCCTGCCAGGGCGATGCCGCACAAGAGGTCAAAGCCAATCCACAGGCCCCAGGGCCACTGGTCGTTTAAGTTGGTTACAGCTCCCAGGCCGTAGATGAAGCGGTACAGGGAAGCAGCAGCCGCAATCAGCACAGATATGATTAACAGTATTCTGAACCAGGTAATTCTAAAGCTCCAATTTCTTCCGTACATATTCTCACCACCACTATAAACAAAGATTTATTCCTTGGGATCGACGGGAGCGTACATTTCGGCTTCATTATGTCCTTCCTCTTTAGGTTTTGTAAAGAATCTCATTGCTGTAAGCATGGCCCCCCAACCGGCAAAGATGTAGGGAGTCCACTTGAGCGCCTGCCAGGTATAAGATGGTATTGATTTTTCCGAAACACTGGTTTTGAAGCCGAGCTGTTCAAAGGGGACATCAGAAATGTACATCCAGGATGTGCCGCCATACTCTTTTTCCCCGTATATGTGTTTGACGTAGTTTGAGTTGCTGTTAATCCTCTGCCTGGCTTCGGCAAGAAGCGTCTGTCTGTCGCCGTATTTCAACGCGCCGGTAGGGCAGGCGGTGATACACGCGGGCCGTTCGTTCTCCAGCAGACGGTCGTAGCAAAAACGGCATTTTTGGACGTACGGGAATGTTTTTTCGTACTGAAACTTAGGTACGTTGAAGGGACACGCAATCATGCAGTAGCGGCAACCCACGCAGTAATCCTTGTTCAACTCTGTGGGTTTGTAGATGACCGGGCCTTCTTCTGTTTTAAGAAAGGAATGGGTAAAGCAGGCGGACTCGCAGGCAGGCTCATTGCAGTGCATGCACTGCCTTTTGACAAACCTCCACCTGCGCTCATTGCCCTCCCCGGCCAGATAGCAGCTGACCCTGGTCCAGGTATCCGCGTCCAGTTCCACCGGGACGTCCCATTGGTTTGTATTTTGAGACGTTTTGACGGGCAGGTCATTCCAAGTCCTGCAGGCTGTCTGACAGCTCCGGCAGCCGATGCATTTGCTGATGTCTACCAAAACGCCATTGGACATCTTTGCACCTCCTATTTCCGCTTGGATTTAATTTACTTTGATCAGACTATAAAGCTCTTGGGCTCCTTGGAAACACCCTTGATTTCAAGCACGTGAACCGCGCAGGCAATACAAGGATCAAAAGCACGGACGATACGCACCAGTTCAATGGGGTTGTTGGGGTCTTTGACCTGTGCTCCTACCAGAGCCTCCTCAACCGGACCACGCTGACCCTTGTCATCCCGCGGGCTGCAGTTCCAGGTTGTTGGTACCACAGCCTGGTAGTTTTCGATTTTGTAATCTTTGATGGTAATCCAGTGTCCCAGGGCGCCGCGGGAGGCTTCGTGTAAACCTATACCCGACCCTTCCTTAGGGATGTCGAAAGGGGCATAGCAGGGTTGACCGGGCACCAGCTGGTTAAGCCATTCCAACATAGCACCTGCTACTTGAGCTGTTTCCACTGCACGTGCAAAGTGCCTGCCTAAAACTGAAAATGCTTTACCCCCTAACGCCAAAACATCCTTCTGTTTGTTCACTACCTGTCGCGACAGCGGGCCTACTTCATAGGGCAAACCGTCATAGCGCGGTGCTTTAAGCCAGGAATATGCGTCTTTTTTGCCCGGTGTGGGTACAGTCGCGCCGTCACCGGGGTGCCTGCCGGTCAACTTATCATCGTACCAGGAATATTTGACTTGCTCAGAAATCTTTTTATGGTCCATGGGCGCGTACTGTCCTTTGGCGTAGGTACCGCGTATGAAGAGCTGTTGTTGCCCGTCCGGGTCTAATTGGTCAGTTAGCCGGAAAGCGCCGTAAGCCAGCAGGTTTTTGTAGCCTGTCCCAATGTTGAACCAATCATCGTACGCTCCTGCTACTGCCAGGACGTCCGGGATATATACGTTGTTGATAAAGGAGGTAATTTCCAGTAGGTAAGTCTTAAACTGGGCGATTTTCTCAGAAGTTACGTGCTCAGTTATTCCACCAGCCGTGTAGGTCGTAACGTGGGGCATTTTGGCCCCGAATACAGCGCCCATTTCATGAGCCTTTTTGCGGATACTCAGAGCCTGGATGTAATGCTCAACGGCTTTATCGTTAATTTCCTTGGGCAGGCGGTAGTCACCCTCATAACGGGGGATGAAAGGCGAGGTGTCCGGTCCCTTCACGTAATCCAGGGCGGTCAGGTGGTAAAAGTGCAGGATATGTGACTGCAGGTAATTTGCTCCCTGGATTAAGTTGCGTAAAATCCTGCCGTTTGCAGGTGGTGTGACTTTAAAGGCATCGTCCAGGCATAAGATGGAGGCAGTGCCGTGAGCAATGGGGCAGACGCCGCAGATACGCTGGGTAATGTGACAGGTGTCGCGAGGATCTCGCCCTTTAAGAATTATTTCTAGCCCGCGGAATAGAGTACCGCTAGACCTGGCGTCAATTACCCGGCCGTTTTCAATTTCTGCTTCTATTTTCAGGTGCCCTTCAATCCGGGTTACCGGATCAATAACTATTTTTTGTGCCACTGCTATATTTCACCTCACTGAGCTAGTTTTCTGCTGACCCTTATCTTTTCTAAAATCTCTGTCTTCTGGGGCTCAATCTGGGCCGAAGCGGCCGCTGTTTTATTAGTTAATGGATAAACGCCGTAAAATGGTGATGACGAATCGGGGAAGGTCGGTTCCGAGCAGGCGTAACAGGGAGCGCCGGCATTGACGCACCAGTTGACGTTGTTATTCCAGCCGCGGGTGGGACAGTCGGACATGGCCACAAAGCCCTTGCAGCCAAGCATGGCCAGGCAGCCCTCATCTCCAATGAAGTGAGCGAACTTGCCGGCGTCAAAATATTCACGTCTTATACAGCTTTCATGGATTGGTTTCGGGAAAAACATCCTGGGCCGTCCATATCTGTCAAGTTCCGGGAGCTGGCCGTATTTCAAGACATATACAACAGTTCCGAGGAAGTGATCAGGCTGCATCGGGCACAGGGAAAGATTGATCACCTTTTTTGCGTCAACGATCTTATTGACTCCCACAACTCCGGTGGGATTGGGGGCCGCGCCGGGGATGCCTCCGTAGGATGCGCACTGGCCGGCGGCAATCACGGCCTTGGCCGCATTGCCCAGGATATTTACCGCGTGCAGCATGGTTATTTCTTTGCCTTCTTTTTCACAAATAGTACAGTAAACACCTTCGTTTTTTATAGGGATGGCGCCTTCAACAACCAATATAAATTGGTCCTTGTATTTAATTGCGGCTTCGTCCAGGATCTCCGCGATAAGGTGTCCGGAACCGGCAGAAATATTAGGGTGATATTTCAAGCTGATAACATCGAGAAGCACCTTTTCAATAGCGGGGTCAACACTGTTTAATAAGGATATGGAGCATCCGGTACAGCTGGCGCCCTGCAGCCAAATTACCGGCGGTTTGCCCTCGGCGGCTAAAGCTAGTGTTTCTCCGAGCTCCGGTCCGAGTACCGTAATCAGGCTTGCGCCGACCGCAGAGCTCATGCAGAGTTTAATAAATTCACGTCTGGTTAAACCCAAGTCTTTATTCCCTCCTTGTAAATAAATCTCCAAAATTTCCGGCCGGTTTTTACATTTCACCTTATTTCCAAGTGTCAACTAGATCATCTTGCTCCGATTTCTGCTGTTTAGCGAAATTCCAGCATGAAGATATCTATCCTTAAACTGAGAATTTTATATAAGAGGAATTATTCCAGGAAACCGGAATTCCAAATAATGGAACATATACTGATTTCTTTAAAATATTCATAAGGAAAACCCTTGAAAAACGCCATTATACTTCTCCAACCGGAATCTCAACAAAGATAACGGGATCCTATTCACTACAAATCATAATTCTTTCATAAACAATCCAACCGCCATAGGAATTTAGTTTGCAACAAATATGCCAGCGGTGAAGTTGCGTTGGTATCCATCATGCAACTTCACCGCTGGCGTATCACTTTCTTATTGTGCGGGTTAACCCTCATGGTAACGTTTGAACTTTTCTTTTATTCTCTCCTCCACAAGCGGTGGTACCAGGCTCCGCAAGGAACCGCCAAAGGAGGCTACCTCCTTCACTGTAGTGGAACTGATATAAGAAAACTCCGCCTTGGTCATCAAAAAGACTGTTTCGATATGGCAGGCCAGCTTTTGATTTGTCAGGGCCATCCGGAACTCGTTCTCAAAATCCGAAATCACCCGTAAGCCCCGTACAATAGCTTTTGCGTTGCACTCAAGGGCCACATCAACAGTAAGGCCTGTAAATGCCTTCACTTCTATATTGGGATAGTTGGAGAGAACACTTTGCAGCAGTTCAACTCGCTCTTTAATCGTAAACAGCTGATTCTTTGCCGGGTTGCAGGAAACTACGACGATCAACTTGTCAAAGATCATAGCAGCTCTACTAATAATATCCAGGTGACCGTAGGTTACCGGATCAAAACTTCCCGGGCAAATTGCGGTTCGCATGCTAATCACCCCAGTGCTTCATTTTCTAGCCAGAAGAAGCGTCAAGGAAAGGAGCCTCCTCAAACATCCTGTAGTGTTGATGTTTGGAAATTCCTTTCCCCCGCTTCAGATTTGTGATGGATTTGCGTAACCACCAGGATAATCCCGGCCAAATTAAGAATGTATGCTCCGATCGCTTTTATGGCCAGGCCTAATGGCTTGACCGCTTACGCATTATGAAAATCATTAATACAGCGGTAGATGATGTGAGCAGATGTGAAAGACAGTAAAATGATGAATGAAAAAAGACCATTATTCATGTTTAAAAATTAGCAGCCCCACGAGGCAGTGAAGAACCATACTTTTATGAATATTCTTTTACAGGTATTTAAGGTAAGGGAATTGCAGTAAACAAGCCTAGAGCAGCACAAGCCACGCTAATGGTTGTCACGCTCCAAATTGCAGCTGCCGGAGGGTCTATATAGGTGTCGGCATGTATCGTAAATAGACACGCCCAAAATTGACCTGCGAAAGCTGATAGAACCCCAAAAATGAGACCCCATATGAGACTGTGACTAGCTAAGGCAGCGACGGCTGCATTAACTGATATGTGGTGGGTGACAGGCATTTTGGTGCCGAACTGCAAAAATACAAGACTCAGACCGGAAATACCAAATCCAATAATTGCGCCACCATGGTCCGCTCCTAAAAGCATCGCAAAGTAACTTGATAACAGACCAACCCCTGCACCGATAACAAAAAGCTCTTTCCACGACATCTGCCATGGCAACCAAAGGGTGCTTTTTTCAGTGGGGTTGAAGCGACTTTCTCCCTCAGCTACCTGACCAAAGAAACCTTTCTTCATGTCAAACAATAGGCGTCCGATAAGATGCATAACAAAGATGGTTATAGCGACTCCATCAGTCCAGAGCATACCGCCCCATTTCATTGGCAGCGCAGTTATGAAAAGCCAGTTCAGGATAACGCTGAGAGAGCCAAAAAGTCCGCCAATCAACAGGACATCCATGCTTTTAGTGCCCATCAGTCCTGCTGTAATATCTCTTCCCGGTGACAGACCTTTCTTATGCGCGTACATATGAGCAACAACTGCCGCTCCAAAGCATACCTGGGGCCCAAATGTAAACCCAAAGCCAAAGGTGTTCAGAAAATCCGGTCCTGCTCCGGCAATCATTAAAACCCCGCCAATGAATACGAAGAAACCGCATAAAATGAATGCCGGCAGCGCTCCGACGGCAGCTCCGAATATTCCACCCACAAAAGCTATGCAAAGGTGAAGAAAACTAATACCACCTATTGGCAGCAAAAGAGAGCTTGTCATAATATTACCCCCTCCTAATTTTGAAAATTCCGTTAATTAGTTAAAAAAGAAAAAAATAACAGGGAGTAACTCTTTAAGTCACCCCCTGTTTCCGGCAAGACCACACTATGGGGCGAGCGTGTACTACACGGTATTTATTTGAGAGGTGATAGCAGGGATTAAGTTACATAGCAGCCGCAAAGAGGTTAACGATGTCTTTATGAGTTCCGACAATCGGGTTGCATCCGGCGTTACCATCTTCCAGAGCCGTCTTAGCCATTTTATCAAAGTCTTCTTCCTTAACACCCATTTCAGCCAAACCGGACGGAATTCCAACATCCTTGGAAAGCTGGACAATAGCGTCAATGGCCTTTTCAGCAGCGGCTCTCACAGACAGACCTTCAATATTTTCGCCCATAAATACGGCTATGTCAGCGAACTTCTGCAGATTGCTGATGAGGTTGAAGCGTTCCACATGCGGCAGCAGGATAGCGTTCGCTACACCGTGCGCCATGTCATAATAGCCGCCCAACTGGTGCGCCATGGCATGTACATAACCCAGGCCGGCGTTGTTGAATGCCATACCTGCCAGCACTGAGGCGTAAGCCATATTTTCCCTGGCTACCACATTATCACCATATGCTACAGCTTGACGCAGGTTGTTGGCTATAAGCTTAATAGATTGCGCGCACAAGGTGTCAGTCACAGGGTTGGCGGCCAGGGTAACATAACATTCTACAGCGTGGGTTAAAGCGTCCATACCGGTGGCTGCAGTTAATCCTTTTGGCTTTTTCAGCATAAGCATTGGGTCGTTGATGGAAACCAGCGGGAGGTTTCTCCAGCTTACGATAACAAACTTAATTTTCGTTGAAGTGTTTGTAATAACGCAGTGGCGGGTAACTTCACTGCCGGTTCCTGCTGTAGTGTTAACGGAAACTATTGGCGGCAGAGGATTGGTGAGTTTCTCAATCCCGGCATAATCCTTATACAAATCTCCGGGGTGAGTAGCTGCAATGCCGATACCTTTTCCACAGTCATGAGCGCTTCCTCCACCGACGGTGATAATCATGTCACATTTTTCTTCTTTGAATAATTTAAGACCGGCGAAAATATTTTTGTCTTTAGGGTTGGGTTCTACGCCGTCAAAAACGACAGTTTTTAGTCCGGCTTCCTGAACATATCCTATTGTTTGCGTTACAGGTCCGCCTTCCATTTTAGCCAAAAACGGGTCACAAACTACTAAAGCTTTTTTCCCACCTAAAATTTTACATCTTTCGCCAACTACCGAAACACAGCCCGGCCCGAAGAAGTTAACACTCGGATTTAAAAAGTCGTAATACATGAATACATCCCCCTTTAATTAATTTGTTCTTGGTTTAAGTGCGCATTGTGCATACGGCCGTACACAACAAAATTTGCGATTTAGAAATCCTTCAATACAGAAGTTGGAAATATAAAGCTTAGCCGCCAGCAACTACGGGACTTACTGTAATGATGTCTCCCTCGCTCAGTGCTGTATTTTTGTCAACATTTTTACCGTTTTTTAAGATGACATGGATTTGCTCGGGAGAAACATTTAATTTGTTTAGGACATCCGCAATTTTGGCGTCTTTATCGACCTGCAGCCGGTGTTCTTTTCCTCTGCCTTTGGGACACCACATTAAATAGCCTAATAAGTTGACTGTGATATTGAGCTTTTCCATTAAACCCACCATGCTTTATAGTGTATCCAACCCTAGCTCTTGCTTCTTCTCTTCGGTAATAATTCCCTCGGCGTTCCACTTGCGATAGTCATACAAATCTTTCATGATCCTGCTGTAATAAGGAAGACTGCCAGCTGCCGCGCCTGTCTGGCGATCATGCAGCAGCATCCTTTGCGGAAGCACATCATCTTTACGGCTTAAGCCCAGCCTGTTGTTGTACATGCGCTTGATATTAAACAGCCTGTCTCCCGCAAGCTCAACATCTTTACCGGTCAAGTCCCATCCTGTGGCTGCATTAATCCATTGACTCGCCATTTCCGGAGTAATTTGACCCAGCATAATAAACTTACACAAGCCTAAAGAATTGAATACAGTCATGAAATTCATCAACCTAACCGCATATTCAGCCTTGTTTTCATAGCCATGGGGCTCAGACGGTTTGGTGAAGCCTACACATTTGGCAGGATAAGCTCCACCTTCAGAGAAGTAACCTAAGCACTCAAGGTGGCAACCTCCTCTGTTGCAGGTTGCATAATCAGCTACCATGGTGGTATAAGCGCGGGGATCGTGCATAGCGAAAGCCTGGCCTTTGGATTGAATAGCGAATTCAGGGGCTATACCGCCAATCTCGTCCGCTGCTCTTTTTACGCCTTGTGCCAGTAATCTGCCTATCCCAACTTTGTTGTTTGCCATTTTTTCCAGGATTTCGAGCAATTCTTCCTTAATGCCCCATTTGAGCTCGATACCTCCGGTGTCTCTTTTGGTTAACAAGCCGTTTTCATATGCCTCGATGGCCATGGCGATGGTGCTTCCTGCTTCAATAGTGTCCATGCCGTATCTGTTGCAGAGGTCGTTGCAGGCAGCGATAATCTCGAGGTCATCATTTAAGATCAATGAACCAAAAGCAGCGCCCGTTTCATATTCAGGAGCGTGACCTATAGCTCCTTTATAGGGGCCTACCGTAACTTTCGCTTCCTTACCGCACCTGATAGTGCAGGCATGGCATGCGTGATGACCGGTTTGAATTGTCTCCGCCAGCATTTGGCCGCTGATTTTATAAGCTCCTTCTTCCCAAGAGCCGAGAGTCCAGTTCTTGATGGGCAGATCGCCTTCAGATTCAACGCCCTGTATGGTTCCCAGGGTACCAAAGTCATGCAGGATCGCCGCATTCGTCTTCAGAACCTGAGTGAATTCCTTTGTGAACGCCTGTAATTTCGCTTTATCGTGGAGTTCCACTTTTTTGGTGCCTTTAACAGCAACGGCCTTTACCTTTTTATATCCCATCAAGGCGCCGAAACCGCAGCGGCCGGCTGTCCTTGTTACAGGGGCGTCCATCATTATAGAGGCCATTTTTATTTGATTTTCGCCGGCTATACCGATACATGCAATTCTCGCTTTTTCATCAGTTTTACTTCTCATCAAATCAGAAGCCTCAAAGACATCCTTACCCCATAAATCCTGCGCGTCAAGAAACTGGACTTTATCATCATTTATATAAATGGCTACAGGCTTGTCTGATACTCCTTTTAAAATAAACCCGTCATAACCGGTCTTTTTAACTTCGGCGCCCCAATGACCACCGACATTGGCCTCGCCCCAGATCTCCGTCAACGGGGATTTGCCAACAACACTTGACCTTGCAGATGACGGCGCCAATGTCCCGTTCAATAAACCCGTCATAAATATTAATGGATTCTCTTCGGACAGAGCCGGTTTTGTGTAGTCATAATTGTTATATAACAAATATGCGGCTACACCGCTGCCACCCAAGAACTTCTTGTAAACTTCATTTTTTATGGGAACCTCTTTAGTTGTTTGGGAATTGAGATCTATTTCAAGTACTTTACCCCAATATCCAAAAGCCGTCCACATCCATAAACACTCCTTTATTAGTCAAAAATGACAACCTTGAGACCCGCTTCCTGCATGAACCTCTACTTCGTTCACGATCCCGATTTTTTACCATGCCTTTAACAGTTCACAGCAACAAAATCAATAAAATACAGCGTGTTTCATGTTTAATTTAAATGATGTCATTTTTGTCCCCCCCCCCCTTTGTCAGAGCATTTTTATGATTTTAAATAAAGCAAATATCATGCCATTTTGTGGTGGGCTGATTTGTTGTTCTTTTTCCGGGTTGCCGGAACAGGAAACAAAGTATGGTTTGATATCTCGCGCTTTTTTTCAGATTACGAAAAACAAGAAAAATTCCAGACTAATGGAAGTACGGAGAAAAGTTAAAGTAAAGTAAATTTTTCCATAAAAACTACTAGTGCTAGAGCAATAATAAGGGCAAAAAACCCACGCCTAAATCAGATGAACTAAAATTTTGGCGTAGGTTTATGATAATAGGGCAGCTTATTGTAGATTCGTTGTCTTTTAATGCTATTGCCAAAAATAAGCTTTATTTGATTATATCTTATGGGAAATCAGAGATGGGAACGGATATGCACACATTAACCGCCCCAATATTTCACACCCCCCGATGAAATACCCGGCTTGGTTTGGTCAAAGATTGTTTTACAACTTCAATGGCCCTGTAGAGTGTCTCCTCCGGCTTCTTCAAGATTTTTCCCCAGTTCTTCTGCCAAAAGCAAGGTCAACTCTTCCAAATACTCGTCCAGGATAGACAGCGGTCACAGGTACGGTGGGCATGATTTTACTCTTAATCTTTGGCATTATTGATTATGTTTTATTCCCATGGGGGCAAAGAGGAAGATTCTATTATCCATGGTTCGTAATGAGGGTGAAATTAATGGTTTAAAGCCCATTTGCTGTAGAACATCACGTTCAAGATCAATTCCCGGAGCTATTTCTATAAGCATGACACCTTCCGCTGTCAACTCAAAGATCGCCCTTTCGGTTACATACAGTACCTTTTGACCAGTCTGGCGAGCGTAGGAGCCGCTAAAAGTAATCTGTTCGACTTTTGGTACCAGTTTCATTACTTTACCTTCGTTAATAATGTTAAGCTTACCCCCGTCAAAACCGACTTTTAACTTTCCAGCTTTAAACGTACCGCAAAATACCACTTTTTTGGCATTTTGAGTGATGTTGATAAAGCCGCCACAACCTGTAATGCGTGGCCCAAATTTACTGACATTGATATTGCCCTCGCTATCCATCTCCGCCATGCCCAGGAAGGCAATATCTACACCGCCTCCATCGTAAAAATCAAATTGATAAGGTTGGTCTAAAATACAATAGGGATTGGTGGATGCGCCAAAATTAGAACCCCCGGCAGGGACCCCGCCTACAGGTCCAGCCTCTACGGTTAGGGTCATAAAATCAGCTATTCCTTCTTCAGCGGCTACAGAAGCAATTACTTCAGGGATACCGATCCCAAGATTGACAATAGAATCAGGATGAAGTTCAAAGGCTGACCGCCTGGCGATTACTTTACGTTCATCGAGGGGGGATTGAGGTAATTGGGTTAAAGGTATCTGGATTTCACCATTGTAGGAGGGATTATATATTGCACCAAAGGTCTGATGGTGGTTATGGGGTTGAGCGGTAACAACAACATCGACTAAAATGCCGGGTACTTTTACCAGGCGGGGATCAATACTTCCAGCCGCCGCAATTCGTTCCACCTGGGCGATAACAATGCCCCCGCTATTGCGAGCTGCTTGAGCTAGGGACAGTATTTCTAACGTAGTAGCTTCCTTTTCAAGGCTTAGATTACCTAATTCGTCGGAACTGGTGGCACGAATTAAAGCAACATTAATGGCTAGCGAGGGGTAGAAAAGTTTCTCTTTACCTCCTACCGTAATCATTTCAACAAGGTCTTCTTTGGTAATCTCATTCAGCTTGCCACCCTCTACTCGTGGGTCGACAAAAGTTCCCAACCCGACGTGAGTGATGACGCCCGGCCTCCCGGCTGATATTTCCCGGAATAGTTGAGCTAAAGTACCTTGAGGCAGGTTATAGGCTTCGATTTTATTTTCAATAGCCAATTTCCCCATCTTAGGCTGCAGGTTCCAATGGCCGCCTATGACCCGTTTTACCAGACCTTCATGAGCCAGGTGGTTAAGCCCGCGGTCCTTGCCATCGCCTTGGGCCGCCGCATAAAGGAGCGTTAAATCTTGAGGTGTGCTGGTATTTAAAAAACGATTTTCCAATGCGATAACCAATTCTTCCGGGAACAAACTTCCCAAAAAACCGACGCTAGCAACCGTATCCCCCGTTTTAATTAAATTTACTGCTTCCTCTGCAGTCAAAAACTTGGGTGCCATTTTGTCCTCACCTTCTTGAATAAATTATTTGATTGTTATTGGTTTTGTAGGCTGGCCAACCCCTGTACTATACACCAATACCAAAGTCACCAGTTTTGAACGCAAAAAATATGCCATTCTTTGCAAGGGACCTGAAGAGCATAACTTAAAAAATAAATCCTGGAATTGCCGGCATAAGGTACATAAACCTTAAAAGTGACGGCTTTCGCTTAAACTAGAAAATTTTATTTATTACATTCGGTTTAATCAGGTATAAGTTTTGCGATAGTAAAGAACTAGTCTACCTGCTTAAAGTGACCGGGAAAACAAAATTATTGGTGTGTATGAGCTTGAGTAAAAAATTTTAAAGGGAGGTGATGCGGAAATTTCCAGACTTTCGGACAGAAATATTCCGAATTGCCGGAATACGTACTTGAGGGCACCGAACAATTGCAGGTAGACCAGTCCTACAAAAGATCTCATATTCCAAGATAATCATGAAGGGAGAGATATTTATGAACTTTCAACTAACAGAGGAACAGCAACTCATACGCGCCAGTGTCAGAGAATTTTGTGAAAAGTATGTGGAGCCCATTGCTGAAAAGGTTGACGCGGAAGGGTATTTCCCGATGGAGAACGTTAAAAGACTGGCGGAGCAGGAATGGACAGGCATCCCTTATCCCGAGGAGTACGGTGGGGCCGGGTCTGATTATCTGACCTATATCATGGTAGTCGAAGAGCTATCCCGTGCTTGCGCCACTACCGGGTTTACACTTGAGTGCCATACTTCCCTGGCAAGTTATCCTATATTTAAGTTTGGTACCGAAGAACAAAAACAAAAATACCTGGTACCCCTTTGTAAGGGAGAAGTCTTGGGGTCGTTTGCTTTGACCGAGCCCGGGGCAGGTACCGATGCTGGCGGGGCAAGTACAACTGCTGTTTTGGATGGCGACGAGTACGTTTTGAATGGTACAAAGATGTTTATTTCCAATTCTCCGGTAGCAGGCGTCTTTGTCATCTTTGCTATGACCGACAAATCAAAAGGAACAAAAGGACTTAGCGCGTTTATCGTGCCTGGAAATGCACCCGGGCTCAAAGTGGGAGAGAATTTAGACAAAATGGGCATCCGTGGTTCCGCGACAGCAGAAGTTGTTATGAAAGATTGCCGTATCCCCAAGGAGAACTTGCTGGGGAAAGAAGGTCAGGGCTTTAGAATTGCCATGATGACCTTGGACGGCGGCAGGATTGGTATAGCTGCCCAAGCGCTGGGTATTGCCCAGGCTGCTTTGGACGAATCGATTCAATATTCCAAGGAAAGAGTTCAGTTCGGCAAGCCGATCAGTTCATTCCAGGCGATCCAGTGGATGCTGGCCGATATGGCAACTGATGTACAGGCTGCCAGGTTCCTGACTTATCACGCGGCCTGGTGTTATGACCAGGGCTTGCCTTACAACAAGGAAGCAGCCATGGCTAAACTATTTGCGTCGGAAACAGCAGCCCGCCATACGAACAGGGCCATACAAATTCATGGCGGCATCGGTTTCATCAAGGGACATAAAGTTGAACGACTGTATCGTGACGCCAAAATCACTGAGATATATGAAGGTACCAGCGAGGTTATGAAAATGGTAGTTTCCAGCAATGTGTTGCGCTAAAGAATTTTTAGAGTAAGCTCCCGGGATTTCCTAACCATAGCTGTTTTAGTGAGGTTCTTTGAGGGTAGGACTGGTTGAAAGCCAGGATTGTTCTTGTTATTTAAAGAGATCTGTGAGTAAGCTAAATCCTACCCCTCGGAACATATTTCAAAAAGTTGAAAAACCAGTAAGACAAATAAGCCAACAACCGGTTCTAACATTAAAAGCATAGAGTTGGGAGAGTTAACGAATGAATATAGTTACTTGCTTTAAGTGGGTTAAAGATGAAGCAGACATCAAGGTGGCGGCAAATTCAAATGAACTCGTTTTTGACCGGGTCGGTTATAAAATTAGCGATTACGACCGTAGTGCTATAGAAGAAGCAGTTCGCCTCAAGGAGGAGCATGGCGGCAGCGTTGTTGCTGTGACGGTAGGTGAGCCTTCAGCCACGCAAAGTCTAAAAGACGCCCTTTCCCGCGGTCCGGAAAAAGCTTGTTTTATTAATGACCCGTCCTTTATTAATCTTGAACCTTCACAGACAATGGCTATCCTAGCAGATACAATTGGCAAAATGGAATACGACCTGATCATCTGTGGAGAAGGGTCCAGTGACCTTTACGCCCAGCAAGTAGGTCCTGGCTTAGCGGAAAAGCTTGATATTCCATGTGCAACCAATGTTAACAAGTTAACCTATGTTGAAGAAGACAAAACAATCATAGCCGAACGCAAACTTGAAGACGGTGTGGAAGTAGTAGCGATACCGTTGCCGGCTCTGGTTACGGTTCTACCGGATATTAACACACCTAGAATACCTACATTGAAGCAGGTATTGGGGGCTGCCAAAAAGCCTGTGGAAAAAGTCACCTTAAACGAACTGGGCCAACAGTATGAGCCGCGGCTGCGAGAGATCAGCGTATTCGGGGCAACCATGGAGCGACGCCGTTTGAGGTTCGGGGCCGAACCTGTAGATATCAAAGCAGTTATTGACGCATTGTTAAAAGAAGGAATAATAGCTTAAGGAGTTGTAATGATGTCAGGGATCTGGATATTTGACGAAAATTGCGAACTAACTTTAGAGCTTTTAAATGCCGGCCGGAATTTAGCTGACGAATTGGGCGTCAATTTGGTGGCCTTAGCGGCTGCTGAACAATTTGCTCGGGAATACATTAAACATGGGGCTGACGAGGTTCTGCTGCTGCCTTCTTTGAATAAGGAACAGCCACTTGAAGCTTATGTTCCGGTCATGGTTGAAGCGGCCCGCAATGCTGATCCGGATGTGTTCTTCATTGGAGCAACCAAGCGGGGAAAAGAAATGGCAACCCGAATTGCGGCCGGCCTGAATACCGGACTTTGCACGGAATGTAATTCCTTTACGTTAGATCAAGATAAGAAATTTTTGGTTATGGAACGCTTAATCTACGGGGGAAAGGCCATACAAAAGATAGTTTGCTCCACCAGGCCCCAGATGGCTACCATACCTGCCCGGACTTTTGAGCAAGCTCCATTACAAGAAGGGAAAGAAGGAAAAATTACCAGCCTGCCGTCGGCGCCGTTTTCTGCCGTGAAGGTCATTAACCGGACTCCGAAGGTACAGGAAGCAGTGGATATAACCGAAGCAAAAATTATTGTCAGCGTTGGGCGCGGAGTCGAAAAGAAAGAGGACATTGCTTTAGCTGAGGAACTTGCCCGTGTTTTGGGTGGTACGATAGGCTGTTCCAGGCCTGTAGCGGAAGACCTGCACTGGTTGCCTGAAGAGGTGTATATGGGCATATCCGGGAAAAAGGTTAAACCGGATCTTTACATTGGCCTTGGGGTGTCAGGGCAGATTCAGCACATAACCGGTATACGTGACAGCAAGGTAATATTAGCAATCAACCGTGATGAAAATGCGCCTATATTTGATGCCTCCGACTATGGCATCGTGGGAGACCTGTACGATGTCGTTCCCAAACTGATTAAAGAATTTGGCAACGTCCAAAAAATATAATTCAAGTGGTGTTGGAAATGGAAGAAGAAAAATTTGCGGCAATTATCATTGGAGCCGGTCCGGCAGGCAGTACAGCAGCTTACTTGCTGGCAAAGGAAGGCCTTGATGTGCTTCTGATCGAAAAAGGGGCAACTCCTGGCAGTAAAAACATGTTTGGAGGCCGGATGTACAGCCATGCCCTGCACAAAATTATGCCCAATTTCTGGGAAGAAGCCCCGGTAGAGAGGCCTGTGGTAAAGGAAACTCTAACCTTTATGAACGGAAGCCAGAGCGTTTCTTTGGATTTTCAGGAGGTAAATTGGGGTACCCCTCCATATCACTCCTTCACCCTTTTGAGAGCCGGTTTTGACGCCTGGTTGGCTGCAAAGGCTGAAGAAGCGGGAGCTATGGTTGCCTGCGGCATCCGGGTTGATGACCTCATTAGAGAAAACGGTCGGGTTGTGGGCATTCAGGCCGGCGAAGACAGGATGCTGGCCGATGTGGTCATTGCAGCCGACGGCGTAAATTCGCTCATAGCACAAAAGGCCGGCCTGGGTAAAAAGTTTAGTCCAAAGCAGGTGGCAACCGGAATAAAACAGGTTATCCAATTATCTGAGGAAACCATCAGCCATCGTTTTCAGCTTAGCGGGAACCAAGGTGCAGCCCAACTGTTTGTTGGCGACTGTACCAAAGGTATGCATGGCGGTGGTTTTCTATACACCAATAAAAGCAGCATATCCCTGGGACTGGTTGTCACCGCGGGAGCGCTGCAGCATAGTCAATATAAGATAATAGATTTGATGGAAGATTTTAAGGAAAACCCGCATATAGCTCCCTTAATTGAAGGTGGAGAAATAGTAGAGCATTCGGCCCACCTGGTACCTGAAGCAGGGTTGAATATGATGCCTCAACTTTTCGGAGACGGGATTTTAGTGGCAGGTGACGCCGCCGGATTTGTCCTCAATCTGGGTTATATTGTAAGGGGCGTGGATTTCGCCATCGCTTCAGGTGAAGCTGCTGCAAAAGCCGTTTTGGCGGCCAGGGCCAACAACAATTTCTCGCGCCAAGGACTAAGCACGTACCAGCAGTTATTAAAAGAAAGTTTTGTTATGAAAGAGTTGGTGGCCTACCGTCAGGCGCCCCAATTCATGGCAAACCCGCGCATATTTACAGCATATCCGCAACTGGTTACAGGCCTTATGGGCAAAATGTTTACCGTTGACGGCGGCCCTCCGGTACGCCTTTTGGGTAAAGTATTCAGCCAGATCAAACAAAGCAAGATCGGCTTGACCCAACTGGCCGTGGATGGCTTGAAAGGAGCGCGACTGCTGTGAAACGTATGAGCATTGAACAGTTGCTGGGAATCAATAAATTTGCCGTTGATGATGAAGCCCATATTGTCTTAAACAAGGATATATGCGCTGCTTGTGTGGACAAGCCTTGTACTTTTGCCTGTCCGGCAGGTTTGTACACAGAAAAAGACGGTGAAATTAGTTTTGATTATGCCGGTTGCCTTGAATGCGGTACATGCAGGGCTGTTTGTCCCAGGGAAGGAGCCATCAGCTGGCAATATCCCAGGGGTGGTTTCGGGATTAACTTCCGCTATGGTTAAAGGTGGCTTAATGTAAGTTATTAGGAGAAAATTATTTAATTAATTAAAGCAGGAGGTTTATGAAATGGAGAATACTTTGATTGATTTAAAAGTTGCGGAAGGTATTGCTACTGTTACAGTTAATCGCCCCAAAAGTATGAACGCTTTAAGCCGGGAAGTTTTGGAACAAATGGAGCAAGTTATCAAAGACGTGGCAAAAAATGATCAAGTAAGGGCATTGATCATTACCGGAGCAGGCAACAAGGCTTTTGTGGCCGGAGCAGATATATCCGCTATGGTGGATATGACTGCTCAAGAGGCCAGGGAATATAGTATTGTTGCACACAACTTGTATGGAATGATTGAGCAGCTGCCAATACCCGTAATTGCTGCCATTAACGGTTATGCGCTGGGAGGGGGTTGTGAATTAGCCCTGGTTTGCGACATCCGCATCGCTGCCAGTACAGCCAAGCTTGGGCAACCGGAAATAACACTGGGTATTATTCCAGGCTTTGGCGGCACGCAACGATTGTCCCGTCTTGTTGGCAAAGGAAAAGCCACCGAGTTGATTTTGACCGGAGGAATGATAGACGCTGAAACAGCGATGTCCATCGGCCTGGTAAATGCTGTGGCGCCACCGGAAACACTAATCGATGCGGCAGTAGACATGGCCAAAAAAATTATTGCCAATGGCCCCCTGGCTATAAAATACGCTAAGGAAGCAATCCATCGCGGTTTGCAAATGAGTCTGGACCAAGGGTGCAAATATGAAATTGAACTCTGGACTGATTGCTTTACTACCGAAGATCAGGACATTGGGATGAAAGCTTTCTTGAATAAACAAAAACCGTCCTTCAAAGGCCTTTAGGGATAGTACAATTGCTGAATTTCGATGCATTTAGTGTATACGAGGGAAACCACTATCAGATAGACTCTATCAAATACATTGACTGACAATATACTGCAATAATTAAGGAGAGAGTACCATGCTGATTCATGATAAATGTATGCAGGCTGGTGTAGTTGGTGCAGGTGGAGCTGGTTTTCCCACACATGCAAAGCTTAATTGCAAAGCAGAAATAGTGCTTGCAAATTGTGCCGAGTGCGAGCCGCTTCTCCGTATTGACCAACAAGTAGCATTGCGTTTTGCAGACGATGTTGTAAACGGGCTGCGCTTTGCAATGGAGGCTTGCGGTGCAAAAGAAGGTAAGCTGTGTATTATGGGTAAGCACAAGGAAGCAATTGCAGCATTGGAAAGCGCTTGTATGCCCGGTATTAAAGTTTTTATACTCAAAAATTATTTTCCTGCAGGTGATGAGCAACAGCTTGTGTGTGATGCAACCGGCCGCATTGTACCTGTAGGCGGGTTGCCGTTAGATGTAGGCGTTGTGGTGCAGAATTGCAGTACGCTTCGCAATATTGCCCGAGCACAAATGGATATTCCGGTGACACATAAGCATCTCACGGTCATAGGAGAGGTGGAGACACCTATGACTATAGAAGCACCTTTGGGTATGAGCTTCCGGGATTGTATCCGTTTAGCCGGTGGACCTGAAAATGAAGATAACTATGGCCTGATTATTGGAGGTCCAATGATGGGCTTCACCGAAAAGAATTGGGATAATGTTGTCACAAAAACAACCGCCGGTATTATTGTTTTGCCGAAAAATCATCCGCACTTAATGCGTAAGGACGCACCACAGGCCTTTAACCATAAGATGGCTCGAACTGTTTGCGCTGAATGCATGATGTGTACAGAATTATGTCCACGTCACCAGCTTGGTCTTAACGTAAAACCCCATTTAGCTATGCGTGCCGCAGCATATGGAAAGAAATACGAGGATAATGGGCTTTTCTCCTGCAGCAATTGTGGAGTGTGCTCCTATTTCGCATGCCCATTCGGCCTTTCTCCTGCAGCCATTACGACCGAAGCAAAGGCGGCCATGGCAGGCAGCGGCAGGAAGCCTGAAAAAGTGCAGCCGCAGGAGGCAATGCCAAGCCGGGAATACTCAAAAGTGCCGGTAAAACGGCTTATTGCACGTTTGGGCCTGAAAAAGTATGACGTAGCAGCTCCGTTCTATGAGGAACCCATTTATCCTGATCAAGTGAGGATGCCTTTAAGAATGCATATTGGTGCAGCTTGTGAACCCGTTGTCAGCATCGGTGATGCCGTGAATGTCGGACAAGTAATAGCACAACCTCCTCAAGGTAAGCTTGGTGTCAATATCCACGCATCAATTCCAGGCACGGTTCAGTCCATAGACAGTAGTTCTATTGTGATTAGTTAAAAAGGTTTTTTGGCGTTATTGATAAATTGAAGCAGAAGAAAGGAGGACAATAACAATGGAAGCATTGGGAATGGTGGAGCTTAACAGTATTGCCCAGGGTATTGCCGCAGCAGATGCAATGCTGAAGGCTGCAAATGTGCATATTATCAAATCACAACCGGTCTGCCCCGGCAAGTATGTCATCATTATTAGCGGCGGAATTGCGGATGTGAAAACGGCGGTACAGGTGGGTAATAATGCTGGTGGTATCAATGCGATAGACAGCATGATTATAACAAGTGTTCACGAGGATGTTTTACCTGCTATTACAGGCTGTGTGGAATTGAGCGGGGTGGAGGCTCTTGGTATCATTGAAACTTTTTCGCTGTCACAGGCTCTTGTATCGGCCGATCAGGCAGCTAAATCGGGGAATATATCTTTAATGGATATTCGTCTGGCTACCGGTTTGGGAGGTAAATCGTTTGTATTACTGACAGGTAGCGCTTCTGCCGTAAGCGCGTCTATTTCAGCAGCCGTTCAAGCGCGAGGGGAAGACAGCATGATTGTTAATACGGCGGTTATACCTGCACCACACAAAGAATTAGCTGCAATGCTTCAATAGTAATACGAGAACGTAAATTAATTTGTGTAAACAGTTATTAAGGGCAGAAGTGGCTATAATTTAACGAGTTTAACGCTTTGGTTCTGGCAGGGCAACCAAAAAGGTATAAGGGATGACTATAAGGTCATCCTTAATACCTGTCAGAACCCAATGGTTGCTCCGGTTGCTCTTCAAAAGAGTCGTATCCTCCATCTACTGGCTACTTTAAGGTGAATGAAGTTAATACCGTATTAACGATATATGATTACCTTTAATAACGTAATGGTACTGAAAGAAGTGGGGAATGATGAGTGATTTAGCCGATCTTTTGAGGAGAAAGAAACAATTGAAAGATGAGTCGGAGAAAAAAGTAACTGAAATTAATAAACAATGGTGCATGAGGATAAAATCATTTTATAGGCATCTTGAGGATTGGCTATCGGATTTAATTGAAGAAAAACTGTTATTTACATTGTACGAGGATATGACTATTTATAAACAGAGCCTGGGCGCTTACTATGCAAAAAAATTCATATTGATAGCGGGAGATAAAAGAATCGAGTTTATACCAAATGTAAGGTCTGCTGTTGGGACAACTGGAAACATACAATTGAAAACAAAAAAAGGGAAAATAACATTTGTGAGTGACAGGGACGGTATTTGGAAACAAGTTATTTCCCGGTCGCCATTTGAAGCTAAAATCCTTACTAAAGATTATCTTAGAAATTTATTGAAAAGTTTATTAATTTAATATATTTAATGTTTAATCATTCAAATGGTCATTGACATAAATTGATAATATCAAATAACAAATTAGGGTGGTAATAATGCATCAAACTAAATTGATAAATAAACAGGGACTTTCCGAGGAGCAATTCTTATTAACCTACGATGCAAGTAAATATGAGAGACTATCAGTAACAGTAGATATACTTATTTTTACTTTAACTGGGGAAGAAAAGAATTACGAGATGTTTCCAGGGAAAGTTTTGAAACTGCTTCTGATTAAAAGGGGTGGCCATCCCTATATGGGTAAATGGGCTATACCAGGGGGGTTTGTAAAAATAGATGAAAGCTTGGATGAAGCAGCACTAAGGGAACTCAAAGAGGAAACTAATATTGATGACATATATATGGAGCAACTTTATACATGGGGAGATGTATCCAGAGATCCACGCACAAGAGTGATAAGTGCTTCCTACATGTCACTTGTTGACAGCTCAACACTTAATATAAAAGCTGGTGATGATGCCGATGATGCTAAATGGTTTGCTATTTCATGTGAATTATATCAGGAGCAAAGGACTTTAACTAAAAGAGGATATATTCTACAGAAACTTTTCAAGTTGAGCTTGTCAAATGAAGGAGATAACCTTTCTGCCATTGTAAAGACCGTAAAAATAGTTGAAGGTAACGCAACCAAAACAGAAAGAACAGTTGTTGAATCAAATGGAATAGCGTTTGACCATGCAAAAATAATTGAGTATGCACTTGAAAGGCTAAGAAACAAAATTGATACACAGATGTTGCATTTAACCTAATGCCAGAGATATTTACTTTGCCTGAACTTCAACAAGCCAGAGCCCCATTGCATAGCAGTTGATGTGGGCTCCACCAACCCGGGTCCGTATTCCTGTGTCGGGAAGTCTTTGGCAAACCGCGCGCTGTTAAAAGGGATCTCGAGTTAATGCTGACGATTGGGAGGGATTTTAGCTTTGGGTATATCAAAAAAAACATCTTACTCTCCAAGAAGTCTGCGATATGCTGGAAGTTCGAGAAGCCCTAAAGTGGGAGAAGATTACTGAGGAAGTTAAAATCGTGATGATGACAAGCATGGACAAAGACCTTATGGAGGCTGCTAGCTAGAGCAATAGTAGATAAGGTAAAGCAGTACACTGAGCTAGAGTTTGACGAACATAATACCAACCCCGAGATTGCAACCGGGGACGGTATTGCTATTGCCTTCCGGGCCGGAGCGGAGGTCATGGATATGGAGTTTGTCCAGTTCCACCCGACTGGCTAAACCTGTCCGGCGTACAACGTTTTTTGATCTCAGAAGCAGTGCGGGGTGAGGGTGTGTACCTCCGGAATACTAAGGGACAGCGCTTTATGCCCAAGAAATTTAACAACAGAAAGGGAAAATGTTATGATACCATTTACTCCGCCACAGTATAAAAAAGATGTATTTACTTGCCCTCATTGTAATTCATATGCACAGCAATCTTGGCATCCGACAAGATATGATGTTTCAAATTATAATATTGCTTACCTTATGATATGCTTCTGCAGCAATTGCCAAAAGTATTCTTTATGGCATTATGAAAAAATGATATATCCCGATAATGGTGGCATTATGCCACCCAACCCTGATTTGGGTGAAGACATAATATCGGATTATAACGAAGCAAGTTCAATCTTTAATAAATCCCCACGTGGAGCTTTTGCATTAATACGTTTGTGCGTTCAAAAACTAACAAAACTGCTTGGTGAACCTGGAAAAAATATGAATGATGATATCGCTAGTCTTGTAAAAAAAGGATTACCTCTTCAAATCCAACAGGCCCTGGATATTATTCGTGTTATTGGGAACGCGGATGTATATCCTGGGGCAATAGATTTAAATGATAATCCTGATATGATTTTAAGCCTTTTTGAATTAATCAACATAGTTGCAGATGTTATGATAACTCAACCTAAAAAAATTAAAGAGCTATATGATAGGTTGCCGCAAACAAAGAAAGAAGAAATAATAAAAAGGGATTCACCTTGATTTGTTTTCTTTACTTAACTTGATCATAGGTATTAATACTGAGAAAATAGTTGGAGTAAAGTAGTGTTTTGCCAATTTCGTACTTGGCGAAAAAATTATCCACGTAAGAGTTAAATTGTTTTTTAACTGCACATTGGTCTGGTAAAAATAGAGTTCATAAAGACATCCTTTCGTCTTGTTGGGATATTGCTGGTAACTCTATTTTGCCAAGACAGGGGTGTCTTTTGCTGTTTTTCTATAAATTAAAGGAGAAATAGAGCAGTTATATCAAGGCTTTAAGGCTATTTTTCAAGTGAGAAACTTGAGTGAATAATTAATGAAAAATTATATTTTTTGTGATAACATAATAATATAGTTTTATGGTGTCTGAAAATAGCCTCTTTTGTAGACTCAAAAAGGGCTATTTCTAGTAATATTAATGTGAAATTTTTAACTTTTTAGTATACTTGAGAATATTTACAATTAAAGCAATCTGTTAACAAAATCCCGTCTTAAGGAGAGGGTCTTAATGCCGGGTTCAACTTCCAAAATAGAAAACGCCAATCTTATGTTAGCTGCTTTGGATGCGAGCTTTTGCGGTATTATTGTGGTTGATGTTGACGGTCAAATTGTTTCTGTAAATGAGGCTGCAAAACGTATTTTTGGACAGAAGGAAAAAGATTTGCTGGGTTGTAACATTCAAAAAGTATCTCCGGGTATCTATTTGACAAAAGTTTTAAAAACAGGTGAATGTGTAACTGGACAACGGATGTATATTGGTGAACGCTGTTATATATCAAATCATCTACCCATTACATATAACGGTGCAATTGAAGGAGCGGTCGCTGTATTACAGGACATAACAGAGTTGCAGGAGACAACAAAAGAGTTGCAATCCACGCGCCAGGTTATGAAACTACTTGAGACGGTTCTGGATAGCGACTATGAATGTATTGTGGGAGTTGACACAGAGGCAAAAATTACTATGTTAAACCAGGCTTATTGTAAATTCTTGGGTGTAAAGCAAGAAGAAGCATTGGGACGAAATGTTCAGGATGTAATCGAAAATACCCGACTGCATATTGTTCTGCAGACAGGCCGTCCGGAAATAGGGCAAATACAGCGAATCAACGGCCATAATGCAGTATGTTCCCGTATACCGATCAAAATTGACGGGAAACTAGTGGCTGCGATTGGCAAAGTGATGTTCCAGGATGTTTCCGAACTGCGTTCACTAATAAAAAAAGTGGGGCAGTTGCAATCTGAATTGGAGTATTATAAGGAAGAAATAAAATCTTATCATGAAACCAGTTACAGCCTGCAAGATATTGCAGGGGATAGTTGCTCAATGAGAGATCTGAAGAAACTTACCCTGAGGGTAGCAAAAAATAATTCTACAGTACTAATCCGTGGCGAAAGCGGCACAGGGAAAGAACTTATTGCCCATGCCCTGCACAGCTCAAGTCCCAGGTCTTGCGGCCCTTTTGTTAAGGTTAACTGTGCCGCTATGCCGGAAGAGCTTTTAGAATCGGAGTTGTTTGGCTATCAAGACGGAGCTTTTACCGGCGCCCGGAAAGGTGGAAAGCTCGGTAAATTTGAACTTGCAAATAAGGGGACCATCTTCTTGGACGAGATAGGTGATATGCCTATGAACATGCAGGTAAAACTTTTGCGGGTTTTGCAGGAAAAAGAAGTTGAAAGGCTGGGGGGAAACCGGCCTATCAAGATAGATGTGCGGATAGTGGCTGCCACTAACCGCAATTTAGAGAAAATGGTTCAGGAACACCTGTTTCGAGAGGACTTATTTTACAGGTTAAATGTTGTAAGTTTGAATATTCCGCCGCTGCGGGAACGACCGGAGGATATTCCCCTCCTGGCGGATGCAGTAATGAAAAAACTTATCAGGCGGCTTAACTGTTGCCGGAAAGCACTTGATGTATCAGCTATAGACTGTCTCACCACTTACCACTGGCCAGGCAACGTAAGGGAATTGGAAAACGTTTTAGAGCGGGTTCTTAATATCGTTGAGGATGAGATCATCACCGAAGATCATGTTGCACCTTATCTACCTAAACACGATATGGTAAGAGTATCTAAAGATGTGCGCCCTCTGAAAGAAGTTGTGGAGCAATTGGAAAAGGATATGATCTTAAAAGCACTGGAAAAAACAAAGGGTAATTGTATAACGGCCTCCAATTTGCTACAAGTAAGCAAATCAACATTCTACGAAAAAATGAGTAGGTATGGTATTTATAAAAAGTTCAATTAAATGATTATAAACACCCGGCTCAAGCTCCTCACCACTGAGGAGTATTTTCTAATGGGCTTCTATCCACCTTCCTCTAGCCATATGTGCAGCCAGATTATCTAAACAAGATAGCTCAATGATTTTCCTCCCTGGAAGACCTGGAGGTTATCCTGGTGGAGGGCGGGGAAAAAATATATTTATGTGAAACGTGCCGGTTGAAGGCCCGGTCTATGGGGCTGGACTATGTCAAGTATAAAAGTGTGCAGGGCGGGTGCCCCCGTTGCA
>NZ_QFGB01000053.1:0-28804 GCF_004369245.1 Pelotomaculum sp. FP
GCCGGCATCACCGCCGTAACGGTCGCGGCGGCCGCAGCTGCCGGGGATAATACGGCGGAGTCAATTATCGCCCGGGCTGCCCGCTACCTGGGTATCGGCATTGCCAACATCATCAACCTGTTAAACCCGTCACTGGTAGTACTGGGCGGGGGAGTCATGGATATTGGAGAACCGGTCTGGCAAAACCTTCGCACGGAAGTCCAGGCGCGTACCCTGGAAGAAGCCGGGAAGAGCGCGCGTCTTGCCGCAGCGGAACTGGGCGGTCGCGCGGGGGTCATGGGAGCTATTGCTCTGGCGCAGCGTTGCGCCTTTGGCGTCATGGACAACCAAACCTGGAAATAAGCGTTCAGCATACGACAGCGATATTTTTATTTAAGTTCTTACTTTTTTAGCCTGGCGGCTATATTGTGAAGGGACGGTCACGATGTACTATTTTGGTAAGGAAAACTGGCGCACCCTGGAACGGGGTATTGAGAAGGAGTGGCTGGTTACCAACGGCATCGGCGGCTATGCCTCCAGCACCATTGTTAACCTCAACACCCGCAAATACCACGGGTTGCTGGTAGCAGCCCATAATCCGCCGGGCTTTAGGGTACTGCACCTGACCAAGCTGGACGAACGCTTCCAGGCCGGCTCCTGCACCTACAACCTGGCCGCCAACGACAACCGATCGGGGTTCGCGGAGTACGGCTGCATCCACCTTCAGCAGGTCAGTGTTGAACCGATTCCCACCTTTACCTATAGTTTTGGGGATAT
The DNA here is from genome assembly GCF_004369245.1 of Pelotomaculum sp. FP. Taxonomy (NCBI): domain Bacteria; kingdom Bacillati; phylum Bacillota; class Clostridia; order Eubacteriales; family Desulfotomaculaceae; genus Pelotomaculum; species Pelotomaculum sp. FP. The sequence continues at coordinate 757 of NZ_QFGB01000053.1, forward strand.
TACCCTGGTCAAGACCATCTTCATGGCGTACGGCCGGAATACCACCATAATTCACTACCAGGCGCGCAATGGCGCGGAACCGGCTGTGCTTACCCTGGTCCCCCTGGTCAACTGCCGGGGGCATCATTACATCACCACGCAGGGGGAAATTAACTTCACCCAGCAGCTTAAGGAGGGCGGCGTTTCCATTAAAGGCAGGGAGGAAATACCCCCGCTGCTGCTTTCCAGCAGTTCCGGCGGATATATACCGGGCGACAGCTGGTACGCCGGCATGGCCTATGCGGCGGAGCGGGAGCGGGGCGAAAACCCTTATGAAGACCACTATATCCCCGGCCGTTTTGAAATACCCTTTGCGCCGGGGGAGAGTAAAACTTTTACCGTGGTTGCGTCTACCGAGGACATTGATAATTTAGATGGGGAAGAGCTGCTGGCCGCGGAAAGAAGCCGTTTGCAGGGATTGGCCCGGCAGGCCGGCTACGATGACCACCTGGCCCGCCGTCTGGTGCGGGCGGCAGACGCCTTTATCGTAGAACGGCGTTCAACCGGCAAAAAAACCGTCATTGCCGGTTATCCCTGGTTTGCCGACTGGGGCCGTGACGCCATGATTGCCCTGCCTGGTCTGGCCCTGGTGACAAAACGTTTTGACGACGCCCGTGAGGTCCTGCTTACTTTCGCCAAACATCGCAGGAGGGGGCTTTTGCCAAACGCCTTCTTTGACGGGGCCAGGGAGCCGGTTTACAATGCCGTGGACGCCTCACTCTGGTTTGTCCACGCGGTTTACAAATACCTGAACTACACCAAAGACCTGGACTTTGTGCGGGAACAGCTTTATCCCGTCGTAAAGGATATTGTCCACTGGTATATGACAGGAACCGATTTCAACATCGGCATGGACTCAGACGGCCTTATTTCAGCAGGCTCACCCGATATACAGCTGACCTGGATGGACGCCAAGGTAGACCAGTGGGTGGTGACACCCCGGCACGGCAAGGCGGTAGAGATCAATGCTCTCTGGTACAACTCCGTCTGTATACTGAATATGCTGTCATCTATGGTTGGAGACAGTCCGGCTTACCCGGAACTGCCTGCTAGAATAAAAGATAATTTCATTAAATGTTTTTGGAACGAAGAAAATAACTACCTCAATGATGTCATTACCACGGACGGGCCGGAGGACGGTCTGCGGCCCAACCAACTGTTGGCCGTGAGTCTTCCCTACACCATGCTGACACAGGCCATGGCCAGGCGTGTGGTACAGAGAGTATGGCAGGAACTGTACCTTACCTATGGAATCCGCAGTTTATCTCCCTTTGACGAGCGCTACCAGGGAGTATACCTGGGAGACCGTTTGCGGCGCGATGGAGCCTACCACCAGGGGACTGCCTGGAGCTGGCTGATTGGCCCTTTTATCACCGCCTACCGGCGGGTTAACAACTACAGCCCGGAAAGCCGGGTCCAGGCCCGGCGCTTTATCCTGCCCTTCCGGGACCAGCTGCGTGACCACGGGGTAGGATATATATCCGAAATTTTTGACGCCGACGAGCCGGCCATGCCGCGGGGTTGCCTTGCCCAGGCCTGGGGGGTGGCGGAAGTGCTGCGCGCCCTGGTCGAAGACGTACTGGAAATCCGGCCAATTGAAGAGACAAGCCAATACAGGAAAACCGACTGGTAGTTCCAAGCCCCACTTTATTAATTTTGTTCCAACGATTATAACTTTGAGGAATAGGGAAATACTAGATTCCGTCTCATATGCTGGCAAATGCACAATGTTTTGAAATGGTATGCCCTGAAATAGACTATTATTGTGGTATATTAAAGATGGGATAAAGAATCATTGTATGGGGAGTGGTTGAATGAACGGAATAATCAGCGTTGATATTGGCCATTTAATAAGCGAAAGGGACAAATTGAATTTTATTTCCCTCTCTGATTTCAATGCTTTGGAAAATAAGTATGGTCATGTTTTCAAAGAATTCCAGATGTCATTACAGGGAAAAAAATCATTCCTGACACTTTCATTAGAAGAAAAACGCTCAATCCCTGATATTAAGTCGCTGGCTAAAAATATCGCGGCCAAGTATGAGAATGTACTGGTTTTAGGCATAGGCGGGTCAGCCCTTGGCGCCAGGGCGGTCATACAATACCTCAAGGGCCCTTTGTATAACCTGATTAAACAAGAACACCCGCGCCTTTTTATCCTGGACAATATAGATCCGGTGTTGGTTAAATATTATGAAGATGTTATCGATATCGGCAAAACACTTATAATCTATGTCAGTAAATCCGGTTCCACCCCGGAAACAGCAGCGTTATTTATACACTTCTATAATAGATTTAAAGAAGCGGGAGGAGATACTGCCGATATCGTTATATGTTGTGACCCGGGCGACAATGGTATAAACCATATAGCAAAATCCCTGGGGTGCAGGTTGCTTCATATACCACACAATCTGCCCGGCAGGTATTCTGTCTTGTCTTCAGTTGGCTTCCTGCCCTCGGAAATTATCGGCATAGACAGCGGGCAATTATTAGAAGGAGCGCAAATAGCGCACCAATCCATCATTAGCGATGGTCCGCAGCAGAATGCATTATTTGCTTTAGGCGCATCTCTGTTCGAGCTGGCGCTTAAAGGCAAATCTATACATGTACTTTTTAATTACAGCAGTTTATTGTCTGAGTTCGGCCTGTGGTTTGTGCAGCTATGGGCGGAAAGCCTGGGTAAAAAACAATCTCTTGCAAATAATGTGGTTAACGCGGGAACCACGCCGCTTACCTGTTTGGGTGCTACGGATCAGCACTCAATTCTACAGCTTTTTAAAGAGGGTCCCGCGGACAAGGTATTTGGCTTTATGAAAATTAACAATGTCGCTGACGAGATTAAGTTTACAAACGAATTTCCAACTGAAAAAGAGTACTCCTATTTTGCAGGCCGCACTATGCAAGAACAGCTCCATATAGAGCAGCTTGCTACCGAAATGAGCCTGGTTAAAGATGGAAAGCCATGTTACAGTATTACTTTAAAAGACGTTTCTCCAAAGACGCTGGGCGGTCTATTTTATTTTGTTGAAGCGCTGGTGGTTTTAACTGCGGATTTGTGGAATATTAACGCATATGACCAGCCTGGTGTTGAAGAAGGTAAAAATATTACTTATTCTTTAATGGGAAGACAAGACTACAACCATAAAAAATCTAAATACGAGCAAGAAGTATCAATGTATAATGAGGAACGCAGGATATATAGCATCTAACTTATAAGGAGCTGCGGGACAATCAGGTTTTTTGCAGACTACCATACCCACACAACCTACAGCGACGGCCGGGGCACCCCGGCCGAAAACATCCAGGCAGCCTCATTAAAGGGCCTGGAGGTACTGGCTATCACTGACCACGGTCCTAAAAACATCGGCACCGGGGTGGCCAGCCCGGATACTTTTCTTGCGATCAAGGAAGAAGTGGCTGAGCTTGCCGGCCGTTTTCCGGCTGTGAAAGTGCTGGTTGGCGCGGAGGCGGCGGTAACCGGCCGGGACGGGCGCCTGGAGCTGCCCGAACACATTATTGACCAATTGGACCTTTTGATTGCCGGGCTTCACCCGTATTACCTGCCGGACTCCCTGGGGGACGCCCTGCATTTTACCCTGCCCAACCTGGTGGTCAGGCTCAACAGGAGCGTCTGGGCCAAGATGCGCAATACCAACACCAAAGCCCTGGTTGGAGCGGTACACCGCTATCCCGTCAGTTTCACCAGCCATCCCGGACTGATGATGCCGGTGGACCTGGATGAATTGGCCCTGGCCTGCGCTGTCAGAGAAACATCCCTTGAAGTAAATACGGGACACAATTATAATAAAGAAGAAATAGTACATGCCGCCGCCCGTTGGGGGGCCAAGCTGGTCGTCAACAGCGACGCCCATTTCCCGGCAACAGTGGGGAACCTGGACGAAGGGGCCGCGTTGCTGGAACGGCTGAATTTTCCAGCGGAGATGGTGATCAACGCTGTGCATTGAGACGTGGGACAGGGGGGGTATCGATGGTACCATCGAAGTTCATCATTGTTACCGGACTTTCCGGCGCAGGCAAGACTCAGGCAATGCGCAGCCTGGAGGACCTGGGCTTCTTTTGTGTGGACAACCTCCCGCCTACTCTCATTCCAAAATTTGCTGAACTATGCGCACAGGCCGCCAGTAAAATTAATAAAATAGCATTAGCCGTTGACATCAGGGGTGGAGAGTTTTTCAACACCCTATTTGAAGTACTCTCCGAAATTGACGACCAGGGTATAGGTTACGAAATCCTTTTTCTGGAGGCATCGGATGAAACACTGGTGCGCCGGTATAAAGAATCCCGCAGACGGCACCCTTTAAGCTCACACGGGGAAGTCCTCGATGTAATCAGGGAAGAGCGCAACCGTCTACGGGAATTGCGGGGCAGGGCTAATAAAATTATTGATACGTCCAATATGACGGTACAGCAGCTTAAAGAAGAAATAGCTTCGGTGTTCGCAGATGCCGCGGGTACCTCCAGGCTGCATATCACCGTAATTTCTTTTGGCTTTAAATTTGGCATTCCTCTGGATTCGGATCTGGTTATCGACGTACGCTTTCTGCCCAACCCGCATTACGAGCCGTCTTTGCGTCCCTTTTCCGGCAATGACAGCATCGTCAGGGACTTTGTTTTTGCTTCCCCGGTAACGACGGAATTCATGCAAAAGTTTGTTGATTTCGTGGAATTTTTGATACCCAACTACACGAAAGAGGGTAAGACCACCCTTATGGTGGCCATCGGCTGCACCGGCGGCAGGCACCGCTCGGTGGCCCTGGCCAACAGGCTCGGAGAAATTCTGAATAAAAAGGACTTGCACGTAACTGTAAGGCACCGGGATATAAAAAGATCATAGAGGTGGAAGACATGCTGAAGTGGCTGTACCCGGGCATGCGGGTTAAACGGTGGCTGCTGCTTGCTCTAGCTGGACTGCTCGTGATCTCATTCGGGGTGGATCTCTTGATGGAAGGGAGACTCTTGGGAGACTTTGCCCGCCCTATTCACAGGTTGGAGTGGTGGCTGCTGGGGGACGAATACCAGCATCTAGCCGGTATGATAACCATGGCGGCAGGGCTGCTGGTGATGGCCAGGGGGTTGCTGAGAGTCTTTCACTCCATTGCCGGGGCGCTTGCTCCCGACCAGGAGGGCCGGATGGCCGAGATTATCTACGCCAGGCGCAGCCTGGGTCGTGGCCCCAGGATCGTGGTCATGGGCGGCGGGACCGGACTTTCGGTGCTTTTGCGCGGTCTAAAAGAATATACCAGCAACCTCACCGCCATTGTTACGGTAGCTGATGACGGGGGCAGTTCCGGACGCCTGCGGGGCGACCTGGGTATCCTGCCGCCGGGCGATATCAGGAACTGCCTGGTGGCCCTGGCCGACAAGGAGCCTCTGATGGAAGAGCTGCTGCAATACCGCTTTACCACGGGTGAATTGGCGGGTCACAGCATCGGCAACCTGCTCCTCGCTGCCTTGACCGAAATAACCGGGGGGATAGATCAGGCGGTACGTGGCTTGAGCAAGGTCCTGGCTATCCGCGGGCATGTACTGCCGGCCACACTCACGGACATCACCCTGTGCGCGGAATTGGCCGACGGTACTGTGGTGCACGGTGAGTCTAACATTTCCCATGGAGCCGGCCTGATTAAAAGGGTTTTTCTCAAACCGGCGCGCTGTCTGCCGCTGGCCGAGGCGCTGGTTGCCATCCGTTCGGCCGACGCCGTGGTTCTAGGCCCGGGCAGCCTCTATACCAGTATTATCCCCAATCTTTTGGTGAAAGGGATTCCCGAGGCGCTGGCCAGGACCCCGGCCATAAAAATTTACGTCTGCAACGTGATGACCCAGCCGGGTGAAACCGGCGGTTATACCGCCTCCTCACACCTGCGGACCATTCAGAATCATGCTGGAAAATTTATCGACTATGCCGTGGTCAACACCGGCCAGGTGCCGTACAGGTTGCGGGCCCGCTACCGGCAGGAGGGGGCGGAGCCGGTGGTGGCTGATCTGGAGGAAATAGAGAAGCTGGGTATAACCGCGGTGGGTGAGGACCTGACGCAACAGACAGAAGTGGTGCGGCACCACCCGGATAAACTGGCGCAGGCTGTGGTAAGGCTAATATTCTCAGCTAAAGGGCAGTATGAAAAAGTTAGGTATATTAACGACCAGCAAAATAATAAAGAGCAGGAATTTACCAACGTAAAGATTTAATGGTCCAATATAGATTAAAAGACGTGGAAAATATAACGGCAGGGTAACCCTGTCGTTGTTTTATGGTATAATATATGCAAGAGAAAAGAGGGGTCCGGGTTGTCCTTTTCAGCTGTCGCCAAAAATGAACTGGCGCGGGTTGCGGCTCAGCGCTCCTGCTGTTTTATGGCCGAACTGGCCGCACTTGTCAAGATGGATGGCAGCATCCAGATCAGCGGCGCCAGGCAGGTAAGTCTTAATATTGTAACTGAAAATGTCGCTGTGGCCAGAAAAACATTTTCCCTGATCAGGAAGCTTTTTGGACTTCACACAGAAGTCCGGGTGCAGCGGAACAACCGCCTTCGTAAGAACAATGTCTACATGGTCCACCTGCCTCCTCAGCCGGGTATGGACGAAATTCTCAAGCGTTTGGGGATGGTGGACGGCGCCGGCCGGCTGGAAAGCAAGGTCAGGGAAAGCCTGGTGCACCGAGACTGCTGCCGGCGTTCTTACCTCAGAGGAGTGTTTCTGGGTGGAGGCTCGGTCAATAACCCGGAAGGCAACTACCACCTGGAAATCACCACCGGCCAGGAATATTTCGCCAACTTCGTGGCGCGGCTCATGGATAAGTACCAGCTTAATGCCCGGGTGAGCCGTCGCAAAAACTGGTTCGTGATTTATCTCAAAGAAAGTGAACAGATTTCCGCCTTTTTAAACGTCATCGGGGCGCACTCCGCCTTGTTAAACTTTGAAAATGCCAGAATATACAAAGACATGCGCAATCAAGTCAACCGCCTGGTCAACTGCGAGACGGCCAACCTGAACAAGACGGTTAACGCGGCAGTACGCCAGCTTGAGAATATCGAACTGATCAGCAGCACTCTGGGGCTGGAGAAACTTCCCGAGAGCTTACGGGAAACAGCCGAACTGAGGATCAAATACCCGGACGCCAGTCTGAAAGAACTCGGCGGCTTGATGGCGCCGCAGCTCGGCAAGTCAGGGGTCAACCACCGTCTGCGCAAGCTGGAAGAAATCGCGGATAGAATTCGGAAGCGTTAACTATGCGAAGAATTGAGAGATTCCCCTCCCCTGGAGAAAAAAATTCCATGCAGTACTTTTCCCGGATTGTGGGCCTTCCCAGGTTATCCTTTAATTTTCTGATACTCAGCTTTTGCCGCTACCTGCCGTGGTTGGGCCTGAAAAACTGGCTCTACCGCCGGTTGCTGAACGTGCAAATCGGTAAAAATGTCTCGGTAGGACTGATGGCCATGTTCGACGTTTTTTTCCCGCAACTGATTTCCATCGGAGAAAACAGCATTATCGGTTATAACGCCACTGTCCTGACACATGAATTCCTGGTGCGGGAGTATCGCAAAGGGCGGGTCGAAATCGGCCGCGGGGTCGTAATCGGCAACAGCACCGTTATTTTACCAGGTGTATCCATTGGTGACGGGGCTGTGGTGGGCGCCTGTTCCCTGGTCAACAAGGACATCCCGGCGGGCGTCCTGGCGGCCGGCGTCCCGGCCAGGGTCATACGCGTGTTAAAAGACGAAGACTAAGAGCAGCATATATTATAAGACCTATCGCAAACCCTTAAGAGACTGAATAAAGGCGGTATTCCCAGACACTGATGTTAAGCCTGTGGCGGGACTTTTGGAAGGATCCCCGGCAGCCGCGTTTTATGGCGCCCCTGCTGGTAATAAATGTGCTCGGTTCTGCATATGGGTACTTCTGGTACCGGGAGCAGTTGACGGAAACCTCATTTTATCTTTGGCCTTTTATGCCGGATAGTCCGTTGTCGACCACCCTTTTCGCTGTAGCGCTGCTGTTGCACCTGACCGGCGCTAACAAGACCATGTTCCAGGTCCTGGCCTGTACCGTATCCATTAAGTACGGGATTTGGGCGGTTATCATGATTACCAATTACTGGTCCAGCGGCGGTCCCGTGGCCCCAACCGAAACAATGCTATGGCTATCCCACCTGGGCATGGCGGCTGAAGGAGCTATATTCTTAAGGACTTACAGGTTCAAAATAAACGTGGTGATTATTACCGGCGCCTGGATGCTGGTTAATGACCTGATGGACTACGGAGCCGGCCTGCACCCTTACCTTTTCATGGCCGGACAGGATACCTTGGCCATGGCTGCGGCGCTTGCTCTGACGGTTCTGCTCACGTGCGTCCTATCATTTTCGGGACGGTCAGGCGTATGAAACAATTACCTGACGAATATCGTGCTATAAGTGACTGCCAGGCAGGAAAACATCAATGGTTAGAGAATTAATAATAATCAAGAAATTTGTCCATTAATGTTGAGGGGCTGTATTAAGGAGAGTGAACGTCATGCGTATGGGCTATGGTCTGAACGTAGAGCAGTCGCAAAAACTAATCATGACCCCTGAACTGCGTCAGGCTATAACTGTGCTGCAGCTCTCGTCCCTGGAGCTTTCCACCTACATTGAGCAGCAGTTTGAAGAAAACCCCCTGCTTGAGTTGAGAGAAGAAGAGGTTGATCGAGAGCAGATCGCGGCAGCTGAGGATAAGCAGGTTGAACCGGCAGATGAACGTAAAGAATACGACCTGGACTGGGAGGAATACTTCCATGACAGCAGTGATCTGGGGATGGTCCGCCAGGAAAGAGTGCAGGACCAGCAGGATTACGGCTATGAGAACTTTTTGTTCAAGACTCCCACGCTGTCCGAACACCTGTTGTTCCAGCTCAACATGAGTTCTTGCCAGTTCAGGGACCGGATTATCGGTGAATACCTGATCGGCAATATAGATGAAAACGGTTATCTCCGTGTTTCCCTGCGAGAGGTGGCCTCCAAGCTGAACATCAATGAATCAGAAGCCTACCGGGCGCTGAATCTAATCCAGAGCTTCGATCCTATCGGGGTGGGGGCCAGGGATTTGGTGGAATGTCTCTTGATCCAGGTTAACCAGTTAGGGATTGAAAACGATATTCTTAAAGAACTAATAAAAGAACATCTGGTAGACCTGTCCAAAGGCAAAGTCAACCGGATTGCCCAGGACCTGGGGATTACCGTACAGGAGGTCCAGAAGGCGGCTGATATTTTGAAAACGCTGGATCCCAAGCCGGGGCGGAATTTTGCCAATCCGAACGACACTCGCTATATCGTCCCTGATATTTTTCTGGAGAAGGTTGATGGTGAGTACATCATTCTGGTCAACGACGGCACGATTCCCCGTATTACAATCAACGCCGCCTATCGCTCAGTTCTCTCCAAGGATAAAAATTTCGATACCAGGACTCGCCGCTTCGTGGAAAGCAAGCTCAACGCCGCGGCCTGGTTGATCCGGAGCATTGAACAGCGGCGCCTCACCCTGTACAAGGTGGCGAAGTGCCTGGTGGAACTCCAGAGAGATTTTTTGGACCACGGCGTGAAATATTTAAAACCACTCAACCTGAAAAAAGTTGCCGCTCTGGTTAACCTGCATGAATCGACGGTCAGCCGGGCCACCTCGAACAAGTATATACAGACCCCGCAGGGTGTTTTTGATATGAAATACTTCTTTTCAACCGGCTTGAACAATTCAGCCGGGACCACTACCTCTGCCGAGAGCATTAAAAAAATGCTGCAGGAGATAGTAGCCGCTGAGGATGCCAGGCTCCCGCTTGACGACCAGAAAATCTCCGAGCTGTTCATGCAGAAAGGGATCCGCATTTCCAGGCGGACGGTAGCCAAATACCGTGATGAATTGAATATTCCCGCCATCCGCAAACGAAAAAGGTATTGATATAAGGTTTTCCTTTCGGGGTACTGACAGAATTTGTTAGTACCCCGGAATTTACTTTTAATCTTTTTGGCCGGGAGGAACTTAACAGGCATAAAGAGAATAGAGTATATACTATTTACATAAAAAGTGGCTAATCAGGCATACTAATGAAAGGAGCAGGCAGTACTAATGGCTTGTAAAATTGGAATTAATGGTCTTGGAAGGATAGGACGTGACGTTTTAAGAGGCGCGCTAAAATGCCCTGACTTTGAGGTTGTGGGGGTCAATCACAAATCCCGCCGGATCGAGGTAACCGACACCTACGCCCAGTCGGTAGCGCATATGCTCAAATATGACTCGCTCTACGGAATTTTTGATGCGGATGTACAGTCCAGGACAGGCGCCATTATCGTCGACGGCCATGAAATACCAATTCTGGCCGAAGGGGATCCTGCACGCTTGCCCTGGAAGGAACTCGGCGCTGATATTGTTGTGGAATCTACCGGCAGGTTCAACAGGCCCGACGAAGCATCCACACATATCAGGGCCGGCGCTAAAAAGGTAGTCTTAAGCGCGCCCTCCAAAATGGGCGAATGCCTGACCGTGGTGCTGGGAGTTAACGAGGGCCAGTACGATCCCTCGGTGGACCATGTGATTTCCAACGCGTCCTGTACCACAAACTGCTTGGCTCCGGTAGCCAAAGTCTTAAACGACACCTTCGGCATCGTTAAAGGACTGATGACCACCGTCCACGCCTATACCAACGACCAGCAGCTTCTCGATATGCCGCACCGCGACGCGCGGCGGGGCAGGGCCGCCAACATGTCCATCATTCCCACTTCTACCGGAGCTGCCAAGGCGGTCGGCTTGGTGCTGCCGGAGCTCAAGGGCAAGCTGAGCGGGTTTTCCATGCGGGTCCCTGTCCCCACTGTTTCGGTGGTGGACCTGGTGGTAGATCTGGCCCGGCCGGCCTCCCGCGACGAAATAAATAACGCCTTGAAGGAAGCCGCGCAGGGGTATCTCAAGGGTATTGTGGATTATTGTGAACTCCCGCTGGTTTCAATTGATTTCAAGGGCAACCCCCACTCGGCAATCATCGACGCGCTTTCTACCATGGTGATCGAGGGGAACATGGCCAAGGTCATTGCCTGGTACGACAACGAGTGGGGTTATTCGCAAAGGGTGCTGGATCTGGTTACTTTTATTGCAAACAAAGGATTTTAGTAATTGCAAGTGATTTCCGTGTACCTCCGTTAGCTGTTCATGATAAACTTATTTCGTATTATAAAAGCGCTGTAAGACAATCTCGCAAAGGGCTGAACGGAAGTGCGGCGCGTCTTGGTGTGCCCGCCGATCCGGTTAATAAATGTGCGGGCTTGTTTTGACAGCGCTTTGCGAGGATTATGGATAGGAGGTGTTTGCACATAAGCAAGAAGACGATTAGGGATATCGAGGTCGCCGGCAAGCGGGTACTGGTCCGGGTTGATTTTAACGTCCCCCTCGATAAAAACGGCCAAGTCACCGACGACACACGCATACGCGCGGCGCTTCCCACCATCGAATATCTGGTTCAGCAAAAAGCCAGGATTATCCTTGTTTCCCACCTTGGACGCCCCAAGGGGCAGGTGAACGAAAAATATATGATGGATCCTGTAGCCACGCACCTGTCCAGGTTATTAGGCAAGCAGGTTTTAAAGGTGGATGACTGCATTGGAGATGTTTCCCGCCAGGCAGTTGAGAGGATGCAGGAGGGAGATGTGCTCCTCCTGGAGAACGTCCGCTTTTACTCCGAGGAAGAAAAGAACGATGAGAACTTTGCCAGGCAGCTTGCGGAATTGGCTGATGTGTACGTGAATGACGCTTTTGGTACAGCCCACCGCGCCCATGCTTCTACAGCGGGTGTGGCCGAATACCTGCCTGCGGTGGCAGGTCTTTTGATGGAAAAGGAACTGGAGATGCTGGGCAGGCTTTTGGCCAGCCCGGAGCGGCCTTTCCTCGCCATTATCGGGGGGGCCAAGGTTTCGGACAAAATCGCGGTGATTTCCAACCTCCTGAACAGGGTGGATACCCTTATTATCGGGGGCGGCATGGCCAATACCTTTCTCAAGGCGCAGGGCTATGATATTGGGAAGTCCCTCCTGGAGGTTGACCGGGTGGATATGGCCAAAACCTTGATGGCTGACGCCAAGAGCAGGGGAGTAAAACTTCTCCTGCCAGTTGACGTGGTGGTGGCGCTGGGGGCTGATCCCAATGCTGAGCAGGCGATTGTGCCGGTGGACAAAATCCCGGCCGATTGGATGGCGCTTGATATCGGTCCCAAGTCGATTGAATATTTTGCCGGGGCCATCAAAACATCAAAAACAGTGGTATGGAACGGTCCCATGGGTGTATTTGAAATGGCGCCCTTCGCCAGGGGGACGGAAGCCATCGCCCGGGAACTTGGCGGGATTAAAGGCATCACGGTAGTTGGCGGCGGGGATTCGGTGGCGGCGGTGACCAAAGCCGGCGTGGCTGATAATATCACCCACATATCCACCGGCGGCGGGGCCACCCTGGAATTCCTGGAAGGCCAAAAACTGCCCGGCGTCGAGGCCCTGCAGGACAAATAAGCCGCTAAATAGAGTATGTGCAATTACATATATATGGATATGCAGTAGAAATCCCTTAAACTGCTACGCAGTTTTTGTGCGATTAAAATCGCACCTCGTATCAAAAACAGCTTAAAGATGATAATGTGGGTGCATATTTTCATTGGCTCATTCGCACAAATACCCTAAAGAAATGCAGCATATCCCTACGCCTTACGCCCAATGACCTACGACTAATATGGGGGTGGATGTTACGTCACGCAGACCTATAATCGCCGGCAACTGGAAAATGTTTAAAACCTTGTCCGAGGCGGCCGCCCTGGTAGAGGGAGTGAAACCACTGGACGCCGTGACCGGCGGGGTGGATGTGGTGGTTTGCCCTCCTTTTACAGCCCTCGACAAGGTGGTGGCGGTACTGCGTGGTACCGGTCTAGCGGTGGGGGCTCAAGATGTCTACTGGGAGGACAGCGGCGCCTTTACCGGGGAAATATCACCGGTCATGCTCAAAGATATAGGCTGCCGCTATGTAATAATCGGTCATTCCGAGCGGAGGCAGTTTTTCGGCGAAACAGACGAGAAGGTTAACCGCAAGATCAAGGCGGTACTGAAACATGGCCTGGTCCCCATTATGTGTATGGGAGAAACCCTGGCCGAGCGGGAGGCAGGCCGGACCGAAGAAGTAATACATACTCAGGCGTCGGCAGGCCTGGCGGGGCTTGCGCCAGACCAGGCGGGCGGCCTGGTAATCGCCTACGAGCCGGTCTGGGCCATCGGCACAGGCAAAACGGCCTCTGACCAGGACGCCCAACAGGTCATCGCCTATATCCGCTCCCTGGTAAGAGATTGGTACGGCGTCCCTGCGGCTGATCAGGTGCGCATCCAGTATGGCGGCAGCGTTAAGCCGAACAACACAGCCGGCCTGCTGGCGCAGCCGGACATTGACGGGGCGCTTGTCGGCGGCGCCAGCCTGGAAGCAGCAAGTTTTACAGGCATTGTACAGGCAGCGCATGATAAGTCGTAAGTCGCAAGGCGTAGGGCGTAAGTGTACTGCATTCCTCTTGGGTTAAGAGTCTTATGCGATGAATCGCATCCAAATTGAGCAGGATGTTGGAAACAAATTGCTGTCTAGACGTACATGCCGTTAACACGGCACCAGCAGAAGATGAACAATTCGATGAGCCACATTGATGGATAAACTTGTATTAAAGCGATTGCTTATTAATGCACTTTAGGCCTTACGCCCTAATTTGGAGGTATATTTTGACAGCAGTGAAAAGGCCCCTGGTCCTGGTGATCCTGGATGGCTGGGGGATTAGTTCCAAAGTGGAAGGCAACGCTATCGCCCAGGCCGACATTCCGAATTTCAAAAATTTCCTGGCCGGTTACCCGCACTGTGTCCTGGCCTGCTCCGGCGAAGAGGTGGGACTGCCGGAGGGCCAGATGGGCAACTCCGAAGTGGGACACTTAAATATTGGCTCCGGACGCGTGGTTTACCAGGAGCTGACCAGGATTACCCGCTCCATTAAGGACGGCAGCTTCTACAAGAACCCGGTGCTGCTGGAAGCGGTGAACCAGGCCAAAATTAAAAACAGATCACTGCACCTGATGGGCCTTTTGTCCGACGGCGGGGTGCACAGCCACCTCACCCATCTTTACGCCTTGATGGAACTGGCCGCCAGGGAAGGAATGCGCAATGTTTACATACATACCTTTCTGGACGGGCGCGATGTGCCGCCGGAAAGCGCCGGAGAGTATTTTAATCAGCTGGAAGAGAAGCTAAGCAAATACGGTTATGCAGTCGCGACCGTAATGGGCCGTTACTACGCCATGGACCGCGACCGCCGCTGGGATCGCACCGAGCGCGCTTACAACGCCATGGTCTACGGCGAGGGCATCCCCGCCGGCGGCCCGCTGGAAGCTGTTGACCTGGGCTACGCCAGGGGTGAGACAGATGAATTTATCCAGCCCACAGTAATCACGAAGGGGACCGGAGGCCCGGTGGCGCGAGTTGAGGAGGGAGACTCGCTAATCTTTTTCAATTTCCGTCCGGACCGCGCCCGCCAGATTACAAGGGCTTTTGTAGATCAGGAATTCACAGGCTTTAAGAGGCGAGAGGGTTATCCCGGAGTTTATTTCACCTGCATGACCATGTACGATAAGACCATCGAGGCGTCGGTGGCCTTCCGGCCGCAGGAATTACATAACACCCTTGGCGAGGTCCTGAGCAAGCATGGTATTGCTCAGCTGCGCCTGGCCGAGACGGAGAAATACGCCCATGTCACCTTTTTCTTCAACGGTGGCGTGGAGGCGCCCAACCCTGGTGAAGAAAGGATCCTGGTTCCCTCGCCCAAAGTGGCCACCTATGATCAGAAGCCGGAGATGAGCGCCAACGAGGTCACGGAAAAGCTTCTGGAACAGCTGCGGCAGGATCAGTTCGAGGTTATGATTGTGAATTATGCCAACCCGGACATGGTTGGTCACACCGGGGACATGGGCGCTGCAATAGCGGCCCTGGAGACCGTGGATTGCTGCCTGGGGCAGCTGGTCCGGGCCGTGCTGGAGAAAAACGGCACCGTCCTGGTCACGGCAGACCACGGCAACGCAGACGAGATGAAGGACGAGGAAGGGCATACTTTTACTGCCCACAGCACCAACCCGGTTCCGTTTATTCTGATAAACCGTGACACTGCCGGAGTCACCGTGCGGGACGGCAGCCTGCAGGATATTGCTCCCACCATCCTCCAACTGCTGGGGATACCCAAACCGGAGGAGATGACCGGAGATACATTAATCACGGCATGACATCTTGTAATTGAGGAGGAATACAAAGTGTCCAGTATCATTGAAGAAATCATCGCCCGGGAAATTTTGGATTCCCGGGGCAACCCTACCGTTGAGGTGGATGTTTACCTGGAAGACGGCAGCATGGGCAGGGCGGCAGTGCCCTCCGGCGCCTCTACCGGCGCATCGGAAGCAGTGGAACTGCGGGATGACGATGAGGAGCGCTATAACGGCAAGGGAGTTTTACAGGCAGTCGACAACGTCAACTCGATCCTGGCTCCTGAGATAGAGGGGTATGACGCCACCGACCAGCTCGGCATCGACCGGGCCATGATTGAACTGGACGGCACTCCTAACAAGGGCAAGCTCGGCGCCAACGCCATCCTGGGTGTTTCCATCGCCGCAGCCAAGGCCGCTGCCGAATCGCTCGGGCTGCCCCTTTACCAGTATCTCGGCGGTACCAACAGCAAGGTGCTGCCGGTTCCGATGATGAACATTTTAAACGGCGGCAAGCATGCCGACAACAACGTCGATATCCAGGAATTCATGATCATGCCGGTGGGCGCGGGCAGCTTTGCCGAAGCACTGCGCATGGGCGCTGAGGTCTACCACACTCTGAAAAAGGTGTTGAAAAAGAAAGGTCTGAATACGGCTGTCGGTGATGAGGGCGGTTTTGCCCCCATGCTGGGGTCCAATGAAGAAGCCCTCGCTGTCATTGTGGAAGCAATCAGCGCCGCCGGCTACAAGCCTGGCGAGCAAATAGCCCTGGCACTGGATCCCGCCGCCACGGAATTCTATAAAGAAGGCCGGTACGTTTTTGAGACCGAAGGTAAGAGCCGCACAGCGGAAGAAATGGTGGACTACTACACCATGCTGGTGGAGAAATACCCGATTATCTCGATTGAAGACGGCCTGGCTGAGGACGACTGGGACGGCTGGCGCAAGCTCACCGAAAGACTGGGTAAAAAAATCCAGCTGGTGGGGGACGACATTTTCGTCACCAACACGGAGCTTTTAAGGCGGGGCATTAAGAGCGGGGTGGCCAACTCGATCCTGATTAAGTTAAACCAGATCGGTACCATTACCGAGACACTGGACGCCATCGAGATGGCCCGGCAGGCCGGTTACACTGCCGTGGTCTCACACCGTTCAGGGGAAACCGACGACACTACCATTGCCGACCTGGTGGTGGCCACCAACGCCGGCCAGATTAAGACCGGGGCGCCTGCCCGTACGGACCGCGTGGCCAAGTACAACCAACTGATCCGTATTGAGGAGGAGCTGGAGGGACTTTCTCTCTACCGGGGCGCCAAAAGCCTTTACAATATTAATTTTTAAACAGGTAACCTGCCGCTAATACTAAACGACCAACAAATGATACTAAGAGTTCGCACCAACATTGTTTGGAGAAGCACTCTGTGTGTTTGTAAATCCGGGAGCAGTCAAATATTTGTTTCTTGCAATTGTCTGTTATAGGACAGTATGGTATAATATATTGGTTTAAAAGTTGGGGAGGTGATTTCGTGGAGGTTGTAAAGATTATCCTATACGTCCTGCACATCCTTTCTGCCATTGCCCTTATTGCTGCGATTGTGCTGCAGTCAGGCAAGAGCGCCGGCCTGTCCGGTTCCATTGCCGGCGGGGCCGAGGCTATCTTTGGGGGTAAGAAAAAGGGACTGGACGAGCTCCTGAGCAAGATTACCGTTGGCGTATCAATACTTTTTGCTCTGACTTCCCTCGTTTTAGTTATATTGAGCAGGCAATAGCAAAGTGTAACCACACGCAACAAACGCCGGGTAACCCCGGCTTTTTTGTATTGCCCCAAGTTGTCATAAATAGGCTGATTTGTTAAAATAGACAAAGACCTTTTTAGACATCATCATGCCGCTGCGTAGCGCCGGCAGCGGATGAAAACTTGGCAATGTGGACGCCTTTTCAATCGCACACGGTGGGTGCGCCAGCGCCGTACTTGAGCGTCTAAAGGACTTTTGTCGAATGAATTCGCACCTGCATTTTCTTGAAGCGTTCTGTGAGTGTTTTCCGAGTAGAAGGAGGCTCATGCAATGTCCAAACTGCTTAAAGACAGCAACCATATGTGTTTTGCCTGCAGCCCCAAAAACCCTATCGGGTTGAAGCTGGTATTCGAGCATGAAGGGGATATCTGCCGCGCCTCCTTCGTTGCCGGACCCGAGCACCAGGGCTGGAACGGGGTGATGCACGGCGGTTTGTTAACCACAATACTGGATGAGGTTATGGCCCAATGGCTCTGGAGCAGGGAGCTGTCTGCCATGACTGCGGAAATGACGACACGTTTTGTCAATCCGGTACCCATAGGAGCGAAACTGACCATAGAAAGCAGGCTGGTTGCCAACAAGCGCCGCTTGTTCTTGATGGAGGCCGATGCCTTGCTCCCGGACGGCAGTGTGGCCGCCAAGTCAACCGCCAAGTTTATGCCGGTAAAAGTATAGAATTAAAACATAATGGGATGAATTAATAGAAGTTAACGGGCTTTCAAGTTGCTTACAGAACTTCAGTATGATGACTGAGGCGTAGGGCCATAGGGCGTAAGGCGAAAAAACATAAAAGATTAGACGAATATGTTTGAAGTAGTATAAAAAAGGTGTTAAAGCGGGAGCGAATTTATATTGTACAAAGCAACGTGAAGGGAGAATTGATCTACTTGGAAAGAACAGAAGCCTTGGCATTGCTGAAAGAAAACCTTACCAACCGGAACCTGTTTAACCATTCCCTCGCCGTTGAAGCCGTAATGCGCCGCCTGGCAAGGCATTTCGAACAGGATGAGGAAAAATGGGGTCTGGCCGGTTTGCTGCATGACATCGACTACGACCGCACCAAGGACGACCCGGCCAGGCATAGCCTTGAGGGCGCGGAGATGCTGGCGGAGTTGGGCCTGCCTGAGGATATCGTTTATGCCATCAAAGTCCACAATGAGTACCACGGCCTCCCCCGCCTGTCCTTAATGGACCAGGCCCTGTACGCCACTGACCCGCTGACCGGTTTCATTGTGGCCGGCGCCCTGATCCGGCCGGAGAAAAAGCTGGCCGCCGTTGAAGTTCCCTTTCTAATGAAGCGGTTTAACGAAAAGGCCTTTGCCCGTGGAGCCAACCGTGAGACAATGAAAGCTTGCTCCGAGCTGGGACTTTCCCTGGAAGAATTCGTGGGTCTAGGTCTGGAGGCCATGAAGAGCATTGCCGCGGAGATGAAGCTGTAACCTCCCGTCTTGACAATTCCGGGCCAACTGCTATAATTAAAATACGCAGAAATATGTTTGCGAGGCTATAACAGTCTTATATACTGTGTATGGAACTCATTTACAGACGCCGGTTTGCCGGCATAGCTTTATAGACTGCTTTGTTTCTAGTTTACGACAACGCCCTTATCCCTGAGATTGGAAAAGGGTTTAATTTTTCGGGAGAACCGGCATGAATGTCAAGAATGTCACCGAGAACAGAAAGGCCCGGCACGAGTACCATATTATGGAGACCTTTGAGGCCGGCATCGCACTGTTCGGGACCGAGGTCAAATCCCTCCGCGCCGGCAAGGCCAACCTGCAGGACAGCTTCGCCCGCGTTGAAAACGCCGAACTGATGCTATATAATATGCATATAAGCCCCTACGAGCAGGGGAACCAGTTCAACCACGAACCCAAGCGCACGCGCAGGCTGCTGATGCACAAGTATGAAATCATGCGGCTGCTCGGCAGGACCAGGGAGAAGGGCCTGGCGCTGATCCCGCTCAAGGTGTACTTCAAGAACGGTCTGGCCAAGGTCGAGTTAGCCCTGGCCAAAGGCAAAAAGCTGTACGACCGCAGGGACGACATCGCCGCCAAAGATGCCAAGCGGGAAATGGACCGGGCGATGAAGGAAAGGTCAAAGCTTAATTATTAAGATTCATCACGGAGGGGAAAGCTGATTAAGGTGCGAATTCATTCGTACAAATGTTTATAGAAAAACTATAATATGTTTTTGTCACGTTTAACCCGGTAGAAAACAACCCGATAATAATTATGGGGGCGTAAAGGTTTCGACGGGGGAAGCGGTGGCAGGAGGAGCGAGCCGGGGTTCCATCAGCCCGCAATACGGTGGAAAACTATAATTGCCAAGAACGAATACGCTTTAGCAGCTTAATTGCTGTCTAACCTTCTACCCGCGCTGGGCCCGTGGCCCGGGCTAGGGGGTCATTTAAACGGGCTGGCTTGAACCCAATTCTCGGAGGGTTCAAGTAAGATTCATCGAGATAGTTCCAACGGAGCCCGGCTGTAGGCGCCCGCGGAGCAAAATCTAAACTGCAGCCTGCGCTCGGAGATACTCCTGTGGTCGGTCCTTCGGACGGTGGGTTCGATTCCCCCCGCCTCCACCATGTTAAAAGCTACATTTTCTTGTGAAAAGCGCACAAGAAAATGTAGCTTATTTTATATATAAGCAATTAAAAAATATGTCTTCGACATGACGGTTCTATAAACTGTCATGTCTTTTTGTTTTGTAAAAGAGAAAGGAGCATTTCAAATGAATAACAATATTGTCATTGAAATACCGTCTATCAAAAAAGAGGTTTTACGTGTTGCCGCTTACTGCAGGGTCAGCACAGCTTATGAAGAACAACAAACCAGTCTGGATGCACAGATTCAGTACTATACGGATTATATCAACAATCACGAACGGTGGGCACTTGCGGGTATCTATTCTGAGCAGGCGTCGGGTACGCGCTTCGATAACAGAACTGCATTCAACCGGATGATGAAAGACTGCCGTGCCGGGAAAATTGACTATATTATCACCAAGTCTATCAGCCGTTTCGGGCGAAATACCCTTCCCTTTTTACAGAGCTTTAATGAACTCCTTGGTTTAGGTATTACAATCTACTTTGAAATGGAGAGGTTGGATTCGTCTGATTGGCGAATGCTAAAAATCATTGCCACCGCAGCTGCCGTTGCTCAAAGTGAAAGTGAGTCAAAAAGTGCGAATATCAAGTGGGGAATTCAACGCAGTTTTGAAAAAGGGCATGTAAAGCTGAACCATACCAACTTTCTTGGTTATACAAAAGACGAGAATGGCAAATTGATTATCGTTGAAGAGGAAGCCAAAATAGTCTGGCTCATTTATGATTTATACCTCAAAGGCTATGGCTGCCGTAAGATTAAATCTTATCTTGAAAAGAACGACATAAAAACGGTAACCGGAAAGAGCGAATGGAGTACTTCCACCATTGACCGAATTCTTTCCAATGAGAAATATGTCGGGACTGTATTATCCCAGAAAAACTATGTTGAAAATTGCTTGACTCACAAACAGGTAAAGAATAACGGTGAGTTGCCGATGTATCTTATAGAGGATAATCATGATGCTATCATCAGCAAAGAAGTTTTCGAAAAAGTGCAGCACCAGAAGTTCATATAAGCAGAGTAAGGACAGTAAAAATCAGTTTTATTATGGCGAATTGGCCATAATAAAACTGATTTAGCTTTTCATTTTAGTTAAAATATTTTTGCAGTCAAATTATTGGAAATAGCCCGTTATCAGATTTCCATACTGGATGAAGCGGATAAAATGAAGTTGATTAATAAAGGGGGGATTATTTGATGACTGAAGAAAATAAAGCACAGAAACTTGCCTATTTAAGATCCCAAAAAATAAATCCAACTGGTAACTATAGAAAATATTTGGTAATATTTACAACTATATTTTAGAGGACTCTCAGGCTAATGGAACTGGATGGGTAAAGCGCGCACCAAGGATATGCTTAATTATGTCTACGATGGACAACCGGATCATATAGGCTATGAACGTGTAGATAAGTGGAAAAAAGAACTCAGAGATTTAGGTTATATTAAATTTGTAATAGAAGAAAACGAATACATATATTACTAAAGAATTGGATTTTTAATTTTACAGACATGATCTTCTTTTCAAGGCATTGAATACTGTTAATTCATAGGATGATAGTAGATAAAATACATTCTTATTTTAATTATGGCGAAATTCGCCTGCCACGATATAAATAGCGAACGCTTTTGGACAGTTTTTTTTCACAGGGCATCGAAGAAATCGTTGAATAAGCAGAATGCACGCTGAAAGTTTTGCAGTATATATCCGGATTTCTGATACAGGAATCGCTTGTTATAGGCTTCGAGATAGGATTAAGAGCTTCTTTTCGTTAACATGCGGTACTAAATCCAAACAGCGCAACAATTCCTCCAGTCCTGCTATTTTTTGAAAATCGTTGATACCGTCAAGTACAGTGCGTTCCATATCGGTGATTCGTACACCGTCATTCTTCCGCTCGACTCCGATTACTATGCAGGGTGCGATATAGCGATAGGTCACACCATCATATTCAAATTGCGCAAAGCGGTTTTCTCCCGATACATATACCTCATAAAACTTGGTTAGCACAGCCGTAGTATTCAAATGCCGAATGTTGTGAGAAATAGGAATCGCTTCCTACGTTTGAGGCAGTTCATCGGATAACCGTAACGCCCGAGGATTTGCGCGTTGAGCTAACCGAAATGGATGACGCAAGGGTCGTATGTATCAACTGTTAGAATGCATTTGTCTCTTCGGCACGTTCCATTTCCTCTTCGTCCCCTGCATCAAAATCTTCCTCCGGTACGGCGGACTGGGACTGATATAGCTTTGACCATTGAAGTCCCGCCTTCATTTTCTTATTGTACGCAATGAGCATGGACTCGGCATAACCCAGCGAGCCGGCTCTTCGATCCTTTGCCGTACGACTGATTTCTCTGGAGGAAAACGCGCCGACTTTTTCCTTGAAAAGATCATCTTTCATGCTGTCTCCGAAAGCGACAACCATCTGAGCGATCCCCTTGAGCATATTAGCAGACAGGGAATTGTAATCGCCTTCCCATGTCCCGATGCACAGGCGTAGCGTGCGATCCAGCACATGGAATCCATAATTGTGATAGATATGCTCCAGGCAGGCGATGGCGCAGATGCCGCCTGGAACTTTGTTCTGTGAAAGGAACATGCCGTAAGATTCCACCAGTGATTTGATGAGTAGCTGGTCGTCATTGCCGGCTTCCACATTGGCCATGAATACCTCATATGGGAGCAGCGGCTTGACGCATTTCATTTGGTTGGCAAAAATATCGGCCTCCTGGCTATACTCCAAGTCGTCATAAATCATGCACCAGACCGGGGTCTCGCGCGATCCTGAAACAGTAGCAATAACTTCAATTGTATGCTGGCCGTTGAAAACATAATTAACGCCGTCGCGGCGGCTGACTTTTACCGGGTTGATTTGGTACAGGTCAAAATTCTCTATCGTCCTCCGAAGGTGTGAAACGGCAAGATTCCTTTGATACTCCTGGTTGGATACCAGGTTTTTGATGGGGATCTGTTCAAAATGAACATTAGGGACATATTCGCGGTAATCTTCCATTAAGGTACCTCCTTCATGGCTGCCAGTATGGAGTCAATTGTTTCTTTCAGGCTGGTAAGCTCTTCTCCAAGCTTCCCTCGCGCCTGCTTTGTCGTGTTCTTGAGGTTAGCGGCAGCCTTGGCGCGGTTGATGGAACTAACCCAAGAAGGAATGGTTAATGTGAGACTGGATATCTCGGCATCCGGGTCATAGGAGGGCATGTCCTTTATGGAGCCGGGTGGCATAGATAGCGGAGGCTTTACCTGCTTTGGAGGAAACAGGCGGCGTATTTCAGCGCTGCTGCTCAATAGGTATGCATCTTCTGAAACCAGCTGTTTCAAACGCATAACCTCTGAACCGGTCAATTTGGACAGGTGAACAATGTTATCCTGGGATATCCTGACTTCTCCGGAAAGGATCTTCGGGGGAAGCTCTGGCACAACCGCCGACAGAGAATCCAGAGCACGGGAGTAGTGCCCATAGTTGAGCATGGTGGCGTGAGAAACATTATATTCTTCCGCCAGCCTTTCCCTTGTCCGGCTGGCCGTCAGACCGAAGGGATCTTCGGGCAAACTCTTTGCCCCGAGCTCTTTTTTCGCGTATTGGTTAACGCTGGCTACATTATGGGCGCCAAGTATTTTCTCCGTTTCATATCTTTTGCCGATCAAGTATTTTCGAGTTTCTTCCGCGATATTACGTCGTCCAAGCTGATTCACGCAAATCCATACGATAGCCTCCTCGCGATTTTTTAGATTGATGCGCTGAACCGAAAAAGGGATATTAAGGCGTGTGCAGATCTCATATCGGTTATGGCCATCCAGAATCGTACCATTCCACACCGACAGAGGTTCCCGGCAGCCATTTCGTATAAGGTCTTGCTCCAGCAAGCACAGTTCCTCTTCCGATAAAGGGGATATCAGCCGCTTAAAATCATTGTCTATCTTCAGCTTTATAACTTGTGATTCCGTCATGTGATTATGCTTCCCCCCCTTTCACAGGAAGGGCGTCTGGCATATAAAAGCGCACAATCCCTTCACTTGGAATGATGTCGCCGTATAGGCGGTAGGATTTGTGATCCTGCCAATCGCTACATACATCGCGTAGTGTTTTTATCAGTGACCGGCTGTACAGCTCAACCGGTTTGACGCCCTCCAGCGAAACCGATGATATACGATGCGCGCGAGGGTTAAAGCGGTCGCTGCGCAGAATTGCCAACGAACGTTCCTTTGGATTTACCAGCAGGAAAATATACTCCGGGCTGCCTATAGACAACAGCGTGTTTTTATGAATCCTGATACGATACTTTTTGAAGTCGACCACAATCAGCGGCTTTTCCATACGGCTTTCCGTCATACTTTGTTGCCCTCCCCGTCAGGCTGTCTTTCCCGAGCAGGTTCTGTCTGGGAATCGGATTTGTCTTTGATCCCAAACACAGTATAACCATCAAATATGTTGATTTGGAGCAGCTTGCGATGCTCCTCAACGGGGAGGCCGAATTGATTCTGCCACTCCGCCGGGTAAACCGGAGTGCGGGACATCCGGGGCTTATCGCCATCGCTCAGTACGCGCTGATAGACTTCCGTTGCCGTAAGATCGAAAATGAAAAGCTGCTCATCACCTCTTCGTATCAGCTTCCCGAGCATCTTGTAACGATAATCCGGATTCCAGTCCATCAACTGAATTACTTTGGCAAAAAACATGCGGCAGGTGATCTGCCTTGGTTCGCGCTTTTCTCCCCTGGTAGTACACCAAAGAAAAGTATCTTTTTCATCTTCGTCTCGGGGGCGCACGGCAAGTTTCTTCTCCTCCGGATTCACCAGTATCTGCACATAGTCCACTTCCGGTAGCCGTTTTAGGCATGCTGTATTCAACGATATTCTACAACGGTTGAATGTGATGGATGGCTCGTGTATATGAGAAAAGAACTCACGACGAACCACCTGATACCCTTCATAACTAAACGGTTCCTCCTGCGCAACGTTTCTGTTGTTATATTGGTTCTGCCCGGCAGTTTCAGGCAAAGCTGAATCTTCCCCGGTACCGCCTGGAACAAGATTATCCTTCTCCATCATCAGCCATCTCCCGTTGCATGTTGCAGATCATCTGTTTGATTTGCGTGCCGACAACCTCGGCGCTTGTAATATTGAGCGGTAGGGAGTCGGAAAACGGCTGCCCCTGTTCATGAACATTCCAGGTGCCATGGCTGTCGAAAGCCATGAGTTCGCGCGCCTGGGCATGCCGGTAAAAGTTATTGCCAAAATTGTTTGCCCACGTGGCGGGATACGCCATGATATCTTTTTTCGGCCCAGTGGTAAACGGCTCCACCTCGCCATTAAGCAGATCCGATTCTGTCTGCGTTTCAAGATCTGTCTCCAACGCATTTTGAGGAATAAAGATTTCGGTCTCCCGCATATCAAATACCACGACCGCCTCTTCATTCTTCTGCTTAAAAACACCGCGAATCCTGTATTTGCAGGAGAGCTTCCACCCGAAGAGCTCATACAGCGTTTTGATATACGCAGCACAGCTGATACTGCGGGCGTAATACTGGCCGTCATTTTGATTAGCCCACCTGATTGCGTGCCGCTTTTCTTTTGCACAGGGGCGGACAACAAGAAGCCGTTTGCCCGGATGAACCAGCATTTCGATATACTGCGCTTTATCAAACCTTCTGATACACTTCGCGCTGAACACGATATAGTCGGCGGAGAATGTGATGCAAATCTTTTCCGCTGTGTCAAAGAACTGTGCTCGCGCGATTTCAAACCCGCGCATGTCAAAATCACCGGATTTCGCTTCAATCTGCAGTTCATTCTCAGAGGAGATGTACTCACCGTCATAAACGCTGTCGGACGCCGAGCGATAATCAGCGGCCCGGAAAGCCGCCCAATGGGGATTCACCCCGACAAATCCTTTCAACGCGCCATTATGTATGACATGCAGCTCCGGCAAAATCCCCTTATTACCGTACCTGGCATTGCTGATCAATCGCTGCACCGCAATAAAGTCATCCCGCGAAATAATGGCTTCGTGTGTATTTTTCCATTTGTATTGATTCCGGTTGTTCTTATTTTTTCTGGACTTATGGTCAAGGTAATTGGGCGTCCACGTTTTGCGGGCCAGAACATCCCCGCAATGGCGCTCATTCTGAAGGATTTGCAGGATGGAACCCGGCGACCAGGTCGTGTTGTTTTTCTTCGTGTGGCGACCCAACTTTGTGAGGGTATCGGCAATCTGTACGCAGGTATACCCATAGAGATACATAAAGAAAATCAGCCGCACGGTTTCAGCTTCTTTTTGGTTGATGACTAGTTTGCCATCTTCATCCTGATCGTAGCCCAGCAAAGGCGGCGTCAGTAGTATACGCCTACGAAAGCGCATTTCAATTGAAGCGTTCATGATTTCACTTTTATTGTGAGACTCTTCCTGTGCCATCGTGGCCATGAAGGATAGGATCATTTCACTGCCGCTGTCAAGCGTGTATATATTCTCTGTTTCAAAGAAAACGCCAACAGGCGGCTGCATTCCAGCTAGCTGACGTACATAACCAATACAGTCCAAAATATTTCTGGCAAAACGTGAAACAGACTTTGTTACAATCAGATCAATTTTACTGTTCTGGCAGTCATTTATCATCCGGAGAAATGCGTCGCGGTGCTGAAGCGATGTGCCTGAAATGCCCTCATCTGTATAAATGCCAACAAGAACCCAATTGGGACGGTGACTGACAAAGTCGGTGTAATGGTTCTTTTGCAGCTCAAATGAGGATGTTTGGCGTGGGTCGTCGGTAGAAACCCTTGCATAGATTGCCACGCGCTTTTGCTGCTCGTCGTCATAGATATTTTCCTGCGGCGCTGCCGGGATAATCTCCACATCATCCAGGTCGCCACCTTTATAACGTTCGCGAATACGCGCTTTGCGGTCATTTATATAATCCTTGTTTTTATCCATGGGAGACTCCTACAGATACGATATATTGAAGATTATGTGTGAATCCGGATGAAAAGAAAACGAACCACAGGCTAACTAATTTGCCTGTGGTTCATTTCCAAAGAAAAATAGTTCAAGTTATAATATCCAATATCCAAGAAAAGGCTGCCGAATCCTGGATTTTAACCTGCCATGTAGAATGGTATTGTATTCTACATTAGAGGAGGAATCGTATGCCAATAAACTTTAAAATCATCGGTCTCAGAATCAGGGAGCTTCGTTTGGAGAAACGAATGACGCAAGCGGATTTGGCAGAAAAAATCGATATGTCCGTGACCTATATGAGTCACATTGAAACGGCCAAAAGGAAGGCCAGCCTTGAATCATTGCTGCGAATATCAAATGCCCTCGAAATTACAATGGATCGTCTGTTAAACGGCAACCAAACTAATGACCCGGCGGAATACCTGATGGATTTGGCCGTGCTGTTGGAGGACTGTACCGGCCAGGAAAAGCGAATGATTTATGAAATTGCTTTTTCCGCAAAAAAATGTCTTCGTGCTAACCAGTGGTTTCAATGTGTATGAAAAAAGGCGAAGACCCGTGCCATAATTATGCCAGCGGATTTTCGCCAAGGGCAACGCATATATCTGCACATTTGTTGATTGATGCTGCGACGGTATATTTTATAATAAAAAAAAGATCTCACGGCCAGAAGAGGCGGTTGTCGCCTCAGAGATAACGGAAAGTGGAAAAGGATTTTTTCTACTCAAGTCAATCGAGGGGAATTACACAGCGGAGGGCTTAGGTGCTTTGCGCTCAAGGAAAAATACCTGGCGCTGTCCTCTTTGGAAACGCTTGGGCCATACCGGAAAATGCGCAAAAGCCGAGAGATGGAAGGTATAAGAAGAATAAACCGGAAAAGGAATAGAAATTTGGGAGAATAATACGATGAAACTGCTCCATATTGCCGATCTGCATATCGGAAAGCGCGTCAATGAATTTAATGTGATCGACGATCAAAAATACATACTGGAGCAGATCTTGCGGATAACCGACGAGGAAAAGCCGGATAGTGTTCTCATTGCCGGGGATGTCTATGATAAGAGCCAGCCTTCCGCTGAAGCGGTGTAAAAAGGCTATGTGTGAAGCATACGGACTAAGCACTTCAGTTTATAGTGGTAGAATTAAGAATGGATGGACTGTTGAAGAAGCGCTATCAACCCAACTTCATATGAGGAGTACAAAAAATATTAAAGTGTCGGTTTAAACCCCTAATTTTAGAGTCTACTCCCCTTATTCTCTTGTTTACATAGAATTAATAAATATTGCTCACGGAACAGGAAAACCAATAAGCCTCAATTCATTTATTGTGAACAGCTAAGGCGA
>NZ_QFGB01000054.1:0-28514 GCF_004369245.1 Pelotomaculum sp. FP
TCGCCTTAGCTGTTCACAATAAATGAATTGAGGCTTATTGGTTTTCCTGTTCCGTGAGCAATATTTATTAATTCTATGTAAACAAGAGAATAAGGGGAGTAGACTCTAAAATTAGGGGTTTAAACCGAAAAATGTAAATTTCGAAATTCCTGTACAGATAAGAAAGGGTTCATGGGAGGTCCTAATTCCGGAAACAATTACCCATTGGATACAGCTAAGTCTTGGTGTCGCTGCGACAGCTTATTTTATCAAAGCTGGCCAGAAAATGGCCGAAAAAGACTTTCACGATTTCGGTTTCAAAGATGTTTTCAAAATGTCACTTAAAGCCATTCAGTGGACCATAAGGATCGGAAAACACTTGGGGAACATTACGAAGAAGAAATTCGAGAACGTTAAGTTTAGAAATAACTATACAGAAATCGGAATACCAAATTCAGAAGGTGAAATTCTTTATGTACCAAAAAATTATTTCGATCTATATTTATCAGTTGATTCAGAACTTTTTAAGGATATATCACTTATTGTGGAGGATGAGAGGCGGCTTGCCATTGGTGTCCGAGAAGATAGTGGATATGTAGAGGAAACCATAACAACGAGATACCGGGCGATCTTTACTCAAGAAGAGGAAGTAGAAGAAGTATTGTTCCCCGAGCTTGAGCATGGACAGAACGTGATTCTAGAAGGTGAGATTACGCGTGGTAATGAAAGAGCTAACTCCTTGGGGTTCTTATATAAAGGCTACGTTCTTTCTGCTTATCCGCAATCAGGAAGTATCGTGCGGTTTAAGCATTCATTATTTCTCAAGGTGAGAATACATGGCATCATTAGCCGAGAAGATGATAAATGTCAGCTTGCTACAAGGAAACCAAAGATCATCTTCCATGACATAGAACCCATAAAGGAAATCGGCTTGTTTGATGGTGAAGCATAATAAATGAGGATTAAGACAACTCGCATAGGTAGTTTTAATACTTTATAGCTTTCAACCGGGAAAGGCGGATCGGAACCGGCCTAACGTCAATTTGGGAAATGCACGGTAGTTATCTCTTCGGTTGGCAAGCCTTGGATGCGGCGCTAACCGAGGACCAGATTCTTTCTGGGGATTAGGACCTCACGGGGATCTATGTAATGATGATACACAAGCCAAAGGTAAGCAGTTACTGTTATGGTCCGTAGAGCCGAACATTTCTCGCCGTTCAATTGGCCAGGGGAGTCAACTCCCTATCGAAATCGCCGGAAGGTTCATCGAGTCGCCATTACTCGTACTAGGATTCATACCTTGATCCTGAATCAGTCCTTTCCAAACTGCCCGATTCTAGCGCCACATAAGCTCTAACGATTTGGTGCTTATTAGGTTTTGTAGAGAATAAATTGAGCGGATCAGCGGTCTTAGCCAGGTGGCGAATAAGTACCATTTCTATGAGAATTGGTTCATTGTGGCGCAGGTCATAGATTGAAATTACAGTGTTGCAGGTGTATGAATACATTTATTATTTTAAAATTATTTACCGTGAATGCTCATAAGTGTGCCACAATACAATTATTATTTTAAGATTGAGATATTGTATCGATATGATTCTATACCGTATATACGATTATTATTTTAAATTTACACGCTTGTGTGGCTTTAAAATAAAGTTGTGTACTAAAAAATAATGTTCGATACTAATAAATAAAGTTATATAACAAGATATATAGTTGTAGACTTGTTTTGCGTTTTGGTTTATAATGGGAATAAACACAGAACAGGTGTTCCCATATGGCAAAGTGCAATAGAAATATTACAGCTGCCAAAATAGATAAGATGATCAAGGATGGACGCGGTCAAGGCCATGGTGCTGAATACTGTCCGTGGCTAACGATTCGTGATGTACCTTCTCAGGATTTATCCACCCGTGTTGCGGGTTGGAAAACCGGGAGGGTACATCATTTTTTATCTAACTCATACGTAGAGGGCTTTGGAATTTCCTAAACTTGACAATAAGTATTTTCACTGGTATAATTATTTTCAGCAAATGCTGAAAATGGTGATAATAATGAAATATGAACAATTGGAGAATAAGGCTGAAAAAGCTCTGTTGACTTGTCTGGCGGATGTTCCTTTTGTAAGTATAAAAAAAGTTGAAAAGATGCCTTTAAATGACTGGGCTGATATGCGTGTAAAGCTCAAGCTTCCAGATGGTGATCTGTTTCTTATTGTGGAAGTAAAAAGCAACGGGCAACCGAGGCTTGTGCGTGATGCTATTAATCAGTTATTAAGGTACAAAAACGCCCTTCCCAATAGTTATCCTGTACTTATTGCTCCTTACATCTCCCCACAGTCTGCAGAAATATGTGTCAATGAAGGAGTTGGTTATGTCGATCTGGCGGGGAACTGCCGTCTTAGTTTTGGCCAGGTTTACATATACAAGGAAGGGAAGGCTAATCCATTTAACTATAAGCGGGATTTGCGGTCACTGTATTCTCCAAAAGCAACGCGAGTGTTGCGGGTTCTTCTGAGCAATCCCGGCAGGGAGTGGAAAATGCAAGCTTTGGCAGATGAGGCTAAGGTAAGCTTAGGGCAGGTTGCCAACGTGAAAAGTCTGCTGGCTGACCGGGAATGGCTCAACTTTAATATGAACGGACTTTTGCTTAACAAGCCGGAACAGTTGTTGTTTGAATGGGCAGAGAATTACGATTTTCGGCGCAATCAAGTTCATGATTTTTATTCGCTAAAATCCGTAAACGAAATTGAATATGAACTGGCTAGAATCTGCGACATGAAAAAAATCGAATATGTTTTAACAGGATTTTCCGGAGCTGCAAGGATGGCGCCTGCTGCTCGATACCAGCGCGTTACGGCCTATGTCCGGCAGGAAGCCATTGAAAACTTGGCTCTACAAATGAACCTTAAGAAAGTATCAAGTGGTGGTAATGTCAGTTTGTTGGTTCCTTACGATGACGGTGTTTTTTATGGAGCCAAGAACTACGATTGGGTTAAGGTGGCGACGCCTATCCAAGTTTATTTAGATCTTCGTGGAATCCGAGGACGCGGTGAAGAGGCTGCAAGTGTTCTTTTAGAGGAGGTTATTAAGTTGCAATGGTGCCATACGCACAGATTATACAGCAGATGTATGCGCTGACTGCCATTGAAAACGTGGGCCAATATCTTGTCCGTGCCTATAAGGATGGCAGCGATATGGAAGCAAGGGAGCACATGGCTTTTGCCAACACGCTGTCCGGTGCAGTTATGACGATCAGTGTAACGACAGCAGAGCATTCCATTGAACATGCTATGTCTGCCTACCACCCGAATCTGCCGCACGGCGCGGGGCTGATCATGATTTCCAAGGCATTCTACGAGTTCTTTATTGAACGTCATGCCTGTGATGATAAGTTTATCAATATGGCAAGAGCTTTGGGCATGAAGGACGCTTCCAGGCCGGAGGATTTCATTACCATGCTGGTGCAGATACAGAAAGACTGCGGCGTTGATAATCTGAAAATGTCCGATTATGGCATCAAACCGGATGAATTCGACAAGATTGCCCGCAACGCAAGAGAAACGATGGGCGGTCTGTTTACGGCCAATCCCCTGTGAAATGAAGCACGAGGATGTTGTAGATGTATTAAGAAAATCTTTTAAATAAGGAAAATTATATAAGCAATTTGTTTGGGGCAATAGCGTAGAATTGCTGTAGGAATTTCCTTTGGGGAAATGCTGTGCAAGAAAGTTAGCACACAAAAGCACCTATAAGGGTGCTTTTGTGTTTTATGGAGGTCTTACTTGGGGAATTGATGTATTTGCAACAATAAGGGAAAATGGTTTCCCTATTACGGTTGTACAAGACAGGAACTGTAATGGGAACTATTATGGTTTGGTATTGATTGAATAAAAATTATCAAATGAAAGTATATCATCTTGCCCCCGCAAGCACTTGCGGGGTTTTTGTTTTTATAGTATAGCCAAATACGTAAATTACACAAACAACTTCCGATTCATATAATGACAAGTTGAGATAGCATAGCTATTGATATAGTTGCCCCCTTTTTGAAACACTCCCGTCCTCATCCGTTTATCGGATTGAAACGGAGAGCCTTGAGGAGTTAGTCTTGAGTTGCTAGAGACAGAAGTCAATGGCGGTGATAAAATGACCCCATATGGCGATGAAAATTGATCCCCAAAGCTGGGCTCATTAAAAAGCCTGCTGGGATATTACCTCCTCCAGAGGGGGTAACTATCGGGCGAACTCACCTAATTTGCTCTATTTAAATTTTAATAGTACAGGAAGGCGGAAAGATGGTTATTGCACTCAACACTTTTTCCCACATAATCTATATCTATTGTTTTTTGAATCAAAAGCAAAAATAGCTATAAAGTCGCGATATATCTGGATTAATTAAACTTGAACTAGTAGCTAATTAGTAGTAAAATAGTAGTAAATTGGTAGTATATATAGAGAAGGCTACCCAAAAAGGAGATGATTAGTATGGACAAGGAACATCTGTTCGAATTGTATACGAACAGATATTTAAATAAGAAAGACATAATGTATCGTCTTCCTTCTGAGATAAAACTAAATGAATTCTGGTCTGAATTGGAAAAATACAGAAAAGCAAGGGGTCAAGAAGTTCAACTCCTTGACCAACAGGATCATAAATTTTGGTTTTGCCCTATTCCATATAGAGAGAACTTGGGCATAATAGATCAATATGCCAAGAAAACAATATCAAACCACATAATCGATAAAATTATTAAAGATATTCCTGCTTCAGAAAAAGCTCTTATAATGGATGCACTTATTGATGAAGCTTTTAATTCAAGTGTAATTGAAGGAGCATTTTCAACAAAAAAAAGAACTAAGGAAATGATTAATAAAAAGGCAAAACCTCTAAATACTAGTGAGCAAATGATTTATAATAATTATAAAGCTTTGGAATACATTCTTGAGAACTTACACATGTCAATAAATGATAGCACGGTTCAAAAAATTTATAAAATAATAACTGAGAATACTTTAGATGAAGAAAGCACGGTTGATAAATACAGAAATGATGCTGTTATTGTATTTGATTACGCTAATCAAACGGAAGTTTATGAAGGTCCAAATTATATCCTTGTACCTAAAATGATGGAAGATTTGTTTTCTTTTATCCATTCAGTAGACAATCTACATCCAGTGGAAAAGGCGAGTATATTGCATTTTTATTTTGTTTATATTCATCCTTTTTTTGATGGGAATGGTAGAACAGCTCGTGCACTTTCCTATATGTATTTATTGCATCAAGGTTATGATTTTTTTAAGTTTTTTTCAGTATCAACGGTTATTAAAGATCAAAAAAGTAAGTATTACAAAGCAATTCAAGATGTCGAAGATTATGGGAGCGATTTAACCTACTTCATTGAATTTAATACTAAAATGATAATAACATCCATAACAAATGTCGTAAAGAGGCTTGAAAAGGAATACGGGAAAGCACTTCTCTTTGATGCTCTTAAAGAGAATGGGGTATTTTTGGCAGATCGTCAGAAAAAATGCCTAGAATATTTTATTAAAACTGAAAAGAAGTATATAACAATAGAAGAATATATAAAAAGATACAAAGTATCATACGAAACATCAAGAAAAGACTTAAATATACTTGAATCAATGGACTTGTTTAGCAAGGAGAAGATAGGGAAAAAATATGTTTATAAGTTTATTGGTTTAGAGAAATTAGGCATGGGGGAATTTGCAACTACAACAGAATAGTATAAGGTTAAATGCTGCTAATTGTTAGTGGCATTTAACCTTTAGTTGAATAATTCTTATAATATGGACTCAAATTAGCAAAATTGCCTTTTAGGAGCGGATCATGGAATCGGAAGCTCTTTCAAATGAGTTGGGAGACAAGAGTTTTTTACCTTTTACGGCATGGGCAATTGGCGGATAAATGGGCCAGATTGCTGCTTATGCGAGCTGAAAAAGTGTCTGCATGAAGTCGACGTTGGTGGCTCCTTATCCGGAAGTAGTCACATGTATGGAGAAAAAATATCCATCGCATCTTCAATAATCCCTTATTTTCCCGTCAAGTAGTTGCACCGCTAGCGAGACGCATGCTTTCTCTCGTCCTGCCAACGTTGACGAGAGAGTTGAAGGAAAATGCACAAATTATGTCATAAAGTTCCCCAACATGACGCAACAACCTTGCCGCATAGGAATAGCTTTTTCGCTGCTTAAAAGCGATAGCGGTTGGACCAAATATTATGGCGCTTTAAGAAATAGATACGCCCATTTGCCCGCTTTACAGGACGAATTGAGAAAAGCTGGACTCTGAGCGGCGCAGACCTGTAAAATCGAGTTAAATAAGCAGGAAAACCGGTTATTGCGAATCAAACCTTTGTCGGCACCACCACTTTTGGCAAACGAGAGCGATACAGATACAAATCGGAGTGTATGAATAGTACAATAAAAACAACGTACCCCCCAAGCAACGAAATTGAGTACTTGAGGGATACGTTTCTTTTATTGAGCAAAATTTCTATTGTAAAGAAGAGCTGCATTTAAAACTACCAACACCGATCCGGCATTATGCACCAAAGCGCCTGTAATGGGGTTCAGAAGACCCAAAACCGAAAGAACAATGGCTACGGCATTGATACCCATGGATGCGGTTATGTTGCCTTTGATTGTACGGAGAGTGGAGTTTGACAATCGTTTAAGATACGGTATTTTATCTATGTTATCACTCATCAAGGCGATGTCGGCGGCTTCTATGGCAATATCGCTTCCCATACTGCCCATTGCAACACTGACATTCGCCATTTTTAGAGCAGGAGCGTCATTCACCCCATCGCCAATCATGCAGACGATTTTGTTTTCCTTTTGCAAGTCCTCAATGCTTGAAACCTTTTGTGCCGGAAGCAGATCTGCACGGATATTCTTGATACCAACCTGCTCTGCCATATATTTCGCTGTCAGATGATTGTCACCGGTAAGGAGAACAACATCGGTATCCATAGCGCCAAGTTTGGCAACAAGATTTTTTGCAGTTGGGCGAATGGTATCAGAAAGAGCTATGATTCCGATTGCATTACCATTTTCAGCCACGATGATAGATGCCTTGCCTTGATTTCTTAAATTGACTAAGATATTCTGCATTTTATCGGTTTCGGCAATCGAGTTTTCCTTTATATAGAGAGCATTGCCGCAAATCACTGTTTTGCTGGATAGTGTTGCCGTCACGCCTTTTCCAGGTGCCATCTGAAAATTTTTGACTTCGGAAATAACCAATCCATTATCTTCAGCGTACTTGATGATTGCTTTTGCAAGAGGGTGTTCAGATCGTTTTTCAACGGAGGCCGCCTTTAAGAGTAATTCAACATTACTAATAGTTTCATCCAGAGGAATAATATCCGATACTTTCAGATTTCCATAGGTAAGAGTACCCGTTTTATCAAAGGCAATGCAGTCTACATTTCCCATACGTTCTAAGGCTTCACCGGACTTAATCAGTACGCCATGTTTAGTAGCCTGACCGATGGCTGCCATAATCGAGGTTGGTGTTGCAAGAACCAATGCGCAAGGGCAGAACACGACCAATACAGTGACCGCTCTGACAATGTCATTTGTGGTGATATATGAAACTATTGCAATCAGAAGGGCAATAGGTACAAGCCATGTTGCCCATACATCAACGATTTTCTGCATAGGCGCCTTCTTGTTTTCTGCTTCCTTAACCATATCAATCATTTTTTGCAGAGACGAATCCTTACCTACTTGGGTAGCACGGATGTCAAGCGATCCATAGCAATTCATCGTTCCGCAGAAAACGCTGTCGTTTTCTTTTTTATCTACAGGCAGAGATTCACCAGTCATAACAGATTGATCAACAGAGGTATTACCCAAGATAATGATGCCGTCAACTGGAATCGTTTCACCTGGAAGAACACGAAGCAGATCATCTTTTGATATCTGTTCTATGGGGACAAACTCTTCACGAACACCGTCAGCATTATGAATCAATTTTCTGCCTTGCTGTGGTACCAGTGAAATCAGTTTACCGATACCTTTTTTGGCACGAGCAACGGTCATGTCTTCAAGAATAGCGCCAATCGCCATAATAAAACCAACTTCGCCTGCTGCAAAGAGTTCACCAATTGCGATTGAAGCAACCATAGCAATAGAAATTAGTAGAGCGGATGAAATCCATTTCTCAAAAACCAATCTTGTAATTGCAAGGTATAAAAGAGGTAAGCCGGAAATCACAACGGTAATCCAAGCTGGGTCAATAGGCATTTCTATTCCGGTTAGCATTAAAATTAAACTGGCGACTAAGAAAACACCAGAAACTATGGTCATCTTTACTCCGGCCATAAGGTCCATAAATTTCTTCATAGTCCATTCCTCCTATTTGGATGCTAAAGATTGGCAAAAACAAGTTGATGAGTGGATTTCCCCGTTTGAAAAAGGTTATGGGCAGCCTTCTTCGATGATGCTGTGCTTAATTGAAGAGGTTTGGGAACTCGACCGGGAGTTACCAAACATAAAGTCACCATTGATGCCCCTTTGCTTTAAATTGACTTAATATAAAAACTACAGTACAATTCATACAGTAATGAACACAATGTTCAATAATTATTATACGGTTTTTTTATCAAGCA
Source organism: Pelotomaculum sp. FP (assembly GCF_004369245.1). Taxonomy (NCBI): domain Bacteria; kingdom Bacillati; phylum Bacillota; class Clostridia; order Eubacteriales; family Desulfotomaculaceae; genus Pelotomaculum; species Pelotomaculum sp. FP. The sequence goes on from NZ_QFGB01000054.1 coordinate 8,624, forward strand.
ACAACAATCAAAAGAGATGAAATGTAAGATACTGAATAAAGTATTATCATTTGTACGGAATAGAGGATCGGATATGGATAGACGAATACAAAAAACGAGGGAATCAATCTTTAGTGCTTTCAGCTCACTTTTGGCACATAAGCGATATTCCAAAATTACGGTGCAGGAAATCATTGATGAAGCCAATATAGGTCGAAGCACCTTTTATTCCCACTTTGAAACCAAGGACGATTTATTGAAGGCATTATGCAGCGATATATTTAACCACGTATTCTCCGAGGATCTAATTTCTGAAAGCACTCATGATTTTTCCTCTTCTAATAACGACCTGGAGGCTAAAATCACGCATATTTTATATCACTTAAAAGATAGCAAAAGAGATATGAAAGGAATTCTCACGCGTGAAAGTGGAGAGTTGTTTTTACGCGTATTTAAAAAGTATCTGGAGCAGTTGTTTAATGAATTTATGTCAAACGAAAGTGTGGATGGAATCCCTAAAGAGTATGTTGTTAATCATATGGCTGGTGGTTTTGTTGAAACCGTCAAATGGTGGATACAAAATGATATGGCACAGTCCCCGGAAGAATTAACCAGGTATTTTTTCATATTACATCGATTATAACAGTAAACTGAAAATGCAAATTATATGTTAGCGGTAAAATAAAATACAGCAAAAACGGCCATATAAAATAAAGCAATTTCGGCCACTGGGTACAGCACCCTCGCTGGAATAAATGGGATCTGTTACCATGAGTACAGATCTCATTTCAAGGAGGAGTGCATCATGAAAAAGGTGGCCTATGTATACAGATTTACAGTCACTAAATAACCTTGGTTTCAGCAAGCGCCAGGTCTCTGAAAAGCTTCAGGTGGACTTTCGAACGGTGTCAAAGTGCTGGGATATGGACCCGGGCATTTTTAAAAAGACCAGAGTTTATGGGCGGCATGCCGGCCGAGCTAGTCTTTGATCAAGACAGGCTACTTGCCGTGAATGAAAACTATGGCGATATAATCTACACCAAGGAATTTGAGCAGTTCCGCTAGCGCATGAGCCTTTCCGTAAACCTGTACAGGGCCGCAGATCCGCCAAGCAAGGGCCGCGTTGAAGCGGTTGTGAAATACTTCAAGAACCACTTCGCCCGGTACCGTAAGTTCATGGAGTTGCTTGTATGTTGTACTTTGCGATTGGTGCAGTCACGACGTTTATAATAATCAAAATAAAAAATAAATTCTAAGATATACACAGAAATCAAAAGTGATGAAGTCAGATACATAAAATTCGGAAAACAAAGGTCACAGCTAAGAAAAAGGGACGAACGCAATAGCTGAGCTAATTAATAGGATTTTGGAATACAAATACTTCTAAGCGATAAATTACTGGTGTATCTACTAAATAATCGGAATGTGGTTGCAAGGCAAAAGCCACGTTATCAGTCGATGATTTCATCGCCTGTTCCTTCATATTTTTGCTTTCTGCGATTGACATATCCCGACAGGAACGCTGCAAATCCCGATTAGAATCATGCCGGATATGACCAGTCCGCCACCAATCCACTGCTGCCATCCGGCGATCTCACCCAATACGAGTACTGACAGAACCATGGATGTGAACGGCATCATGCCGGAGAAGGCTGCGGCGGTAAATGCGCCGCAGCGCTTGATTCCGGCGTACCAGAATACGAAAGCCAGCGCAGTAACAAATAGTCCGTACCAAAGCAATGACAACCATTCCGTAAGCCCGATTACGGAAAGTGCTTGCACCGGCGCTTCTAAAAGCGCCGGGCCCAGACAGAGAACGAACGCCATTGCCGACACCAGCGTTGTCTGAACCAGCGGATGGATCGCTTTCTTTTTGACTGATTGAATCCTGACGGCAAAAACGCGCGAGAAAATATTGAAGGCGGATTCGCATGCCGCCGCGCAGAGCACCAGTAAATTTCCTCCCAGATGCTCCGGAGAAAAACCGCTTTCCGCTTGAAGCAGTCCCTGAATCATCAGGATACCGCTCACCGTACCAATGATTCCCGCGAGTTTTTTCCCGCTAACCGGCTCCTTTAACAATACCGCTGCACAAAGCGCTGTAAAGGCTGGTGTTGCTCCTGTGAGAATGCCTGCTTCCATGGAGCTGGTCAATAGCATACCGTATAGCAGAAACATGCGAAACAGGAAAATGCCGCATACAGCCTGAACCATCAGAAAGAGTGTTTCCTTAACGGACAACAGTCGCAGGTTTTTCATAAGCTTTTTCCCGCAGGTAGGTAATAAAAAAAGAAGCGCAAAGAAAAGGCTTGCCGATGCAATCGTAAATACTCCAAGCTTACCGGAAACAAGCCGTGCCGATATGACGCTGGTTCCAGCCAGAAAAAATGCAAACAATAGATAAACCTGTCTGGCATATTTCTTCACGCTTAAATCCTCCATTCACATCCTCCTCTGATAACCTCCGCTTTAAACTGGATGAATGATATAATATTACTAATATAACTGGTACTGTAAAGTACCAGTACACTGCAGATTTAAGTGGGCCAGTTGGAGGTATTATGTGGGGAATTGAGCTGGATAGGGCAAGTGAACAGCCGTTAAAACGGCAAATTTATCAGAAATTGAAAGAGCGCATCATGAGTGGGCAGATAAAGTCAAACGACGCGCTGCCTTCCACAAGGGAGTTGTCTCAGTTTCTTGGCGTTTCCCGCAACACTGTGGGGGAGTCTTATGACATGCTGATTGCTGAAGGCTTTGTTATAAGCCGCCAAGGGGCCCCAACAAGGGTGGCGGATGGCTTGAGTATAACAAAGACCTATACCGCTCCTTTTGTAAATGCTCTGCCGAAGCAAGAGTTGAAAGCCGACTTCCGGACAGGCCGCCCGGATTTACGGCAGTTTCCACAGTTTTTATGGAGGCAGCTCTTGCATAAAGCATCAGAGGAACTGCCTCTTGCGCTGTACGGATATACCGGACCGCAAGGATTACCGGCGCTGCGTACGGAAATATCCGAGTGGCTTCTCAGAAGCCGCGGCGTCACTGTAAGTTCGGACGATATCTTTATCACAGCCGGGGCGACCCACGCGCTGCACCTGCTGGCAGACCTATTGTGTGAAAACGGTAAGAAAGTCCTGATGGAGGATCCCTGCCACAGCGGCATGCTTCAGACTTTTATACTGAAGGGATGTCCGGTTGTTCCCGTCCCGGTGGACTCTCAGGGAATGCAGACGCAGGGCCTGCCGGACGGAAAGGACGCCTGTGCCGTCTATGTCACGCCGTCGCATCAGTTCCCCCTGGGAGGCATTCTGCCTGCGTCACGACGTGCAGCACTCATCCGTTTTGCGCGGGAAAATGATCTGTATATCATTGAAGACGACTATGACAGTGAGTTCCGGTATTGCGGAGAGCCCATTGCTCCCCTTTATACGATGGATCCGCAGCTTGTTATTTATGTAGGTACCTTCAGCAAGACACTTTTTCCGGCGCTTCGAATCGGCTATGTGATCCTGCCCAAGCCGCTTCACCGGCAATGGAGCGTCCTGCGCACCCATACAGACGTGCAGAACCCGCCTTTTGAGCAGGCGGCGCTGGCAGATTTTTTGCGTATGCGAAAACTGGACAGGCATGTGCAAAAAATGCGCAGGATTTACGGACACCGGCGGCAGGTTTTGATGGAAGCACTGGAAGATTCCTTTGGCAGCGGTTGGACTGCTTATGGCGACGCCGCAGGACTGCATTTAGCAATTGATTTTCCAGGTAAATGCTTTGCAGAAACGTTCCAGGAAAGCTGCCTGCAAAATGGTATCTATATAAAATCAGTGGAGAACCACTGCATGGAAAAGGGCAGACATCAAAGTAAGCTGCTTATGGGATACGGGCATCTGGAGCCGGAAGAAATCCGAAACGGCATACTAATACTGCACGATTATTTAGAAGCGGCTGCGGCGCATGCATCCAGAGCTGGAGATGATACGAAAAGTATCTAGCGCATTTAGTAAAGGCTTAGCCCTATAATCTCAGCCGGTCAGTATACCAGGGCGCAAAAAAATGACCAACTTTTGATAATGACTCATGTTATTATCTGCAATATAAAGTGACATTAATTGCGGAAGTGATATAAATGCATAGAATTTTGCTCATTGAGGACGATCTTAGCCTGATTGACGGCTTGGAGTTCTCTCTTCGAAAAAATGGTTTTGAAGTTGATGTTGCCAGAACCATCAAAGAAGCTCTGTCACAGCTTGTGGCGCAAAAATATGATTTGCTGCTGCTTGATCTGACGCTGCCTGACGGCAGCGGCTTTGAAATCTGCAGAAAAGCGAGGCAAACATCGCATGTGCCAATTATTTTTCTGACTGCCTCCGATGAGGAAGTAAATGTTGTCATGGGGCTTGACATGGGCGGGGACGACTATATAACCAAGCCCTTTAAGCTCAACGAGTTAATATCCAGAATCAACGCACTGCTGCGCCGCGCGGGTATTTCGAACGCTCTGCATACAGGACTGAAATCAAACGAAATAACTGTTAGACTTGATGAAAATCGAGTGCTGAAAGACGGGCTTGAGATTGAGCTTACCGTCGTGGAGTACCGGCTCTTATGCCTTTTGATGCAAAATCCCAATAATGTCCTGACAAGAGCAGTCATATTGGACAAGCTTTGGGACGGGAGCGGCAGCTTTGTTGACGACAATACGCTATCAGTCTATGTGCGGCGGCTGCGGAGCAAGATAGAGGACGATCCTGAAAATCCAATGTACTTATTGACGGCGCGGGGTGTGGGATATAAATGGAAAGTGGTAAAGTGATATTTAGCGATAAAAGTGTCCGGCGTCAGGTTACCGTGACCGTGATAATTTTGCTCGCGTTTATCCTTTTAGGACAGTTTATCGTCGCGGGCATGGCGGAAGACTACAAAAAGGCTATGATTGAACATGACTACGCTGTCGCGGGGTATCTGTCCCGGTGCGGAGTGGACAATAGCCGGATCGTTACTGCCTTTACGCGCGATAAAACCGGAGCGGACGCTGAAATAGGCTCGTCTCTGCTGTCTTCTTCCGGGTACATGGAGAGTATGCAAAACAGCCTGCTGCCCGTGGTGGAAAGTTTTCATCAAAAATTCGCTCTGACCGTGCTCTCATTCTCCGTCCTGTTTTCCCTTGTCCTTCTTGCCGTACTTTACCTTGGTGAGCAATACCGCGATAAACAGCTTGAAACGGCTGCCGGACAGCTCCGGCGCTTCATGGACGGAGACACTGCCGTCCGCCTTTCGGACTGCGGAGAAGGCAGCCTATCCAGGCTTTTTACGGCAATTAACACCATGGCGACGTCACTGACCGCCCATATCGATAAGGAAAAGCAGAACAGGCAGTTTTTAAAGGATACGATATCCGACATATCCCACCAGCTGAAAACGCCGCTTGCCGCCCTGCAGATGTACAATGAGATTATTCGCGATGAAAAGACCGGCAACGAGGTGGTGGAGAGCTTTACCGATAAAAGCCGGCGCGAGCTTGAGCGGATGGAAAGCCTGATTCAAAATCTCCTGAAGCTTGCCAGGCTCGACGCGGGAACCATTGAGCTGGAAAAGGCCGTTTTCAGTCTTCATGGCTTTTTGGAAAAGTGTATTGGTTCCTTTGCCACCCGCGCCGAACAGGAGGGAAAAAGCATCAGCCTGCGATGCAATGATTCCGTCATGCTGTGCTTTGATGAAACATGGCTCATTGAGGCGGTTGGCAACATCATAAAAAACGCCCTTGACCACACGGACTCCGGAGACAGCATTGAAATATCCTGCGAAGAAGCGATGGCAGCGACAGAAATCATCATCCGTGACAACGGTGCGGGCATTCATCCCGAGGACATCTATCATATTTTCAAGCGGTTCTACCGCAGCCGTTTTTCAAAGGACAAGCAGGGCGTCGGTATCGGGCTCGCGCTCTCAAAGGCCATCGTCGAAAAGCATGGGGGCGCCGTCACCGTCCGCAGCGAACTGGGTCAGGGGGCGGAATTTCATCTGATATTCCCCAAGCTTACGAATCTGTAAGACAAAATTCACCGGAAAGTAAGGCTGGCGTGCTATCATCATCACATCAAAAATGTGAGGTGTGAGCCATTGAATATACTAACCGTACAGGATTTATGTAAGACATATGGCGCGGGAGACACAAAGGTCGAGGCTTTGAAAAACGTGTCGTTTGCCGTATCAAAGGGCGAATTTGTCTCTGTTATTGGGCCGTCCGGTTCCGGGAAAAGCACGCTGCTCAATATGGTCGGAGCGCTGGATTATCCGACGTCGGGCAAGGTCAATATCGACGGCAGGGATGTTTATGCGATGAAGGAAGAGGAACTCTCGGTCTTCCGCAGGCGCAACATCGGCTTTATATTTCAGGCATATAATCTTGTGCCGGAGCTGAACGTGGAAGAAAACATCGAACTGCCGATCTTGCTCGATTATAAAAAGCCTGACAAACGCTACATTGATGAATTGCTTGGCATTTTGGGGCTGATGGAACGAAAGCATCATCTGCCCGGCCAGCTTTCCGGGGGACAGCAGCAGCGTGTGGCTATCGGGCGGGCACTCGCGACCAAACCAGCTATTATTCTTGCCGACGAGCCGACCGGCAACCTTGACAGCAAGAACAGCAGGGATGTCATCAATCTGCTTAAGCTGTCTGTCGAGAGATACAGCCAGACGCTGATCATGATTACCCATAATCAGAATTACGCGTCTTTTGCGGACAGGGTTCTTGGCGTGGAGGACGGCGTTGTTACCGAGATGGGGGGCAGCGCAAGATGAACGGATATCTTGACTTAGCGCATAAATATCTTGCCGCCCATAAAAAGAGAACGAAACTTTCGATATTCAGCATAGTCCTGTCCGTGGCGCTTGTCGTGGGGATTTTTTCCATGCTGGACGTGTTTTTGAAGTTTGAAAAAATTCAGGTCATTCATGATTATGGAAATTATCATCTATTGATCAATAATGCATCAGACGAGGAAAAAGAAGCGATTTCAAACCGGATCGACGTAAAAAACACCGGCACATGGATATCCTTCAAGAGCGGTAGCATCAACAGCAATCAATGCGATACTGTGGCATTAAACGAGAATTTTGCCCCCAATATGAGCATGAACCTGCTTAAGGGAACTTATCCGGAAGCCGAAAATGAGCTGATGATCGAAAATTGGGCAGCTGAAAAGCTGGGCATAGGCATCGGCGACACGGTTTCCTTCACCTTTGAAGATAAAACGGAAAAGCCGTTTGTGATCAGCGGGATATTTGCTGATTACGGGAGCACCAAGGCATCCGGCGAGCCGGGCGTGGCTATTTCCATGAAAGCAGCCGAAAAGGCAAATGTGGAAAAAACCAGTTTCTTTCTGATTGAGTTCAAAGAACGGGCAAATATGAAAAAAGCAGAGCAGCAGATTATGGAAAGCCTTCGGATATCCGAAGACCGCATCGGGCGGAACGATCGCCTGCTTGCTGTTATCGGACAAAGTGATCACAAAGCGGCGGTCGGTTTGTACCAGGTGGGAGCGATTCTGTTTTTTATCGTCCTGGTTGCGGGTGTCGTAATGATCTACAATACCTTCAATATATCGGTCACGGATAGGATGCGCTCGTTCGGCCTTCTGCGGTGCGTCGGGGCTTCGAAAGCGCAGATCAGGAAACTTGTGAAAAAAGAAGGGTTTTTGCTGCTGCGGTGGGCGATTCCGGGCGGCGTACTTTTGGGGATTGCCGCCACGCTCTTTTGCTGTGCGCTCCTTAAATTCTATAACAGCTATCTGTTTTCCGATATTCCCCTGTTTACAATAAGCCCCGCAGGTATCCTGGCCGGTGTGGCCGTCGGCGTTCTGACTGTCGCGATTGCGACTTTGCTGCCGGCAAAAAAGGCCTCAAGGGTGTCGCCTGTCAACGCTGTGACGGGAAACAGCGAAATCAGGATGCGAAAAGCCCAAAAAGAAGGAACCCTGACAAAGCTGTTGCCTATTGAGTCGGCGATGGGGATTGGTAGCGCGGCCGCCCGGAAAAGAACGCTGATCCTGATGTCGGCCTCCATTGCATTAAGCATCATGATGTTTCTCGGCTTCAACGTGTTTGTTGATTTCTTGCATACAAGCCTGAAGACAACGAAGCCGTATACGCCCGATATTTCCCTGACGTCAAAGGAAGGCCTCAGCCCCGATTTATACGAGCAGCTATCGCATCTTCCGGGAATAAAGCATGTATACGGCAGGATGTTCGGCTATGTAAACGCGACCTTCGACGCGTCCCGGCTTACCGAAACGTATATGAATGAGGTGGGGGGGAGTATTGAGGTCAACGCCGACGGCCTCTTAGAGACTTCTGAAAAATCCTGGCTGATCTCCTATGACAAAAATCAATTGAAGTGGGCAAAAACGGACCTCGTAGAAGGCGACTTATCCGAAGATACGCTCAACGCCCAGGACGGCATTATCGCCGTTTTGCTGAATACGCGAAAGGGTGTCTCGGTCCGGACGGCGGAGCTTCATGCAGGGGACAAAGTTTATATCGATACCGTATCCGGGAAAAAGCCGTATACGGTTATGGCCGTCCTTCGTTCCGTGCCGTTTGCCGACAGCAATTTGAATCTGGCGACCTTTATTACGACGGAAAAGCAGTATAACAAAATAACGGGAGACTCCACGCTTAAGATCATTGATATTCAGCTAAAAAAGAATGACCAGGAGGAAACAGTTTCCGAAATCAAGCGCATGATCGGGAATAATATCACCTATCTTGATTCGCGACAGAAAAACAATGAGATGAACCAGACCTTCTTGACCATGGCGGTTTTCGTATACGGTTTTGTAGTGGTTATCGCGCTCATCAGCATCCTCAATATCTTCAGCACGATGAATACCAGCATCACCTCAAAAATGAAGTATCTGGGTGTCCTGCGGGCGGTCGGTATGTCGGGAAAGCAACTTAACAGGATGATCGCAGCGGAGGCTTCGGCATACTGCATTACGGGTACCGTCGTCGGGTGCATCCTCGGCATGCTGCTGCAAAAGGCGCTTATTACACAGTTTCTGACGGCGATCAAAATAGTGTGGGTATTCCCTCTTGTGCAAATCGTCTGCGTTTTCGCCGCCTCGTTTCTTGTGACACGGTTTTCCATCATCGGGCCGCTCAAAAAGATCAAGACAAAGAGTATTTCCGAAAACATCGGATCGCTGCAATAACTTAAACAAGTCAGGGCCACCCTTAAACATAGCTTGTGCTTTTACCAAGTTAACACAATAAGATAAGGAACAGCTCCAACTTTCGTCCTGCGAAAGTTGAGTTTATTGTTTATCGAATACCACCTGCTATGCAGGTGGTTCCAAAAAGCTTATAGCTATCGGTAGAAATAAAAAAACCTCCAACTGTTACAATAGTGCGGGTTTGCCAACCGCATAAAGAACAGAAGGAGGTCATCACCATAGATAATAATACACTAGCACATACAAAGTGGAATTGTAAATACCACATAGTGTTTGCACCAGGAGACAGATAATTTATGGGAATATAAAAGAGGATATCGGAAAGATACTTAGGAAGCTCTGCGAGTATAAAGGTGTAGAAATATTGGAGGCAAATGCATGCAAGGATCACATACACATGCTGGTCTCAATACCACCCAAGTTAAGTGTATCAAATTTCATGGGATACTTAAAAGGGAAAAGTTCACTAATGATATTTGATAGGCATGCCAATCTAAAGTATAAATATGGCAATAGACAATTTTGGTGCAAAGGGTTCTATGAGCCAAATGTATTAGGAAAACTGCAAAATAGCCCGGAACAAGGGCAAAAATATAATAAAATTTGAAGCTATCACATTACCAAGACACCGCCTTAGTGAGACTATGGGCGGTGTTTTTGTATGGTAGCGGTCACTTCGGGCCAACATGTCCCGAAGTGGAAAGGAGGGATTGCAATATCCCCACCGGGCTTGATTGAAAAATCAGGCCCTTTTTTAGGCGAAAAAAGATATGCAGGAGCTTATCACGGTGAAAGCCAATATTGACCATCTGCTCGGCCTGACGGACGCGCAGAAAAACAAGGAAATGGAGCGATAGGAAATGACGCAACATGAGGCGCAGCGCACCCACTCCGGGCCAACTTGGCCCGAAGTGGCAGGGTTTGGGGAGGCTCCCCAACAAGCAATTTTTTGGAGGTTCATCCTACAAAAAATATGCAACTGTGGCCACAGTTGCCCTGCTTGCCGTTTAGCAGAAAGGCGAAAAATGCACTATTTACACTATTGACAACCGTTTAATACAGATGTATTATGCAATCAATCTAACACGCTTGTGTTAGTAGAAAGGGTGATTATATGAAAAGGCTTCCCGAAGCAGAGTTTCAAGTGATGAAAGCTATCTGGGCCTACGAGCCGCCAGTAACCTCATCTATGGTAATGGGGCATTTGTCGGGAGAAAAAAGCTGGCCTATACAGTCGGTTGTCACATTACTTAGCAGGTTGGTAGAAAAGGGGTTCTTACGCTCAGAAAAAAAAGGCAAGGAAAGACTGTATTACCCACTCGTTTCAAAGGAAGATTATCTCCAATTTGAAACTAGGAATTTTGTTAAGCAATACCATGAAAATTCATTTATCAGTCTGCTATCGACGCTTCATCAAGACAAGGAATTGACTGACGAAGATTTAGACGACTTGCAAGAATGGATAAGGAAACGGAGGTCTGACTAATGCCACGGATATTTTTGGTTGAGGACGATAAGGCAATCGCTAAAAACCTTGTGCTTTTGCTCCGCTCGGAGGGATTTACAGTCACCCACGCCCCTACGCGGGGTGACGCCCTTGCCGCGCTTGCCGGGAATAAATTTGACTTGGCGCTGATTGATATTTCTTTGCCTGACGGAAATGGCTTTACGGTTTGCACGGAAATCAAAGAAACGCAAGATGTCCCCGTTATCTTTCTGACGGCTTCCGGCGATGAGGCAAGTGTTGTTACCGGGCTGAACATGGGCGCGGACGACTATATCACCAAGCCTTTTCGTCCGCGTGAACTGATCGCACGAATCAGAACCGCCCTGCGAAAAAGCGGACGTTCTCCATCGGCTTTTGAAATCTGCGGGCTTCATGTCGATATGGCAAGCGGCGTCGTGAAAAAGGACGGCAGCGAGGTTTTTCTTTCAGCATTAGAATACCGCTTGTTGTTGGTGTTTATTAACAACCCAAAAAGTATTATCACAAGGAGCAGGCTGCTTGACGAATTGTGGGACGCTGCGGGCGAGTTTGTCAATGACAATACATTGACCGTGTACATCAAACGCCTGCGGGAGAAGATAGAGAACAACCCCGCAAGCCCGCAAATCATTCTGACCGTTCGCGGGACGGGATATAGATTGGGGGACGGGTATGCTTCGGAATAGAGAGTTTCGGCAGCTTGCCATTTTGTTCTTCTTAATAGCTGCCGCCGCTGTGACGCTGGGATTTGCAATCAATACGGCGGCTGGAATCCTTGCCATTGCTTCTGCCGCCGCCTTTGGAACAGCGTTTTTTGCGTTTACCAAAGCCCGATATAAAAGCATTGCGCAGATTTCAGATCAAATCGATCTTGTGCTTCATAATGCTGACCATCTGTATATTGGTGAATCGGACGAGGGCGAACTTTCCATTCTGCAAAGCGAGATAACAAAAATGACGCTGCGTATTCGGGAGCAAAACGACGCACTGAAAAAAGAAAAAGAACATCTTGCCGATTCGCTGGCTGACATAGCCCACCAACTCCGCACCCCTCTCACATCCGTGAACCTTATTCTGTCATTGTTAGAGAATAACCCTGACGAAAATGAACGGAAAGCATTGATACGGGAAACAAAGGAATTGTTTGTACAGATGGATTGGCTGCTTACTTCCCTGTTGAAATTATCCCGCCTGGACGCGGGCATTGTGGTTTTCCAAGGCGAGCAGATAGATGTGAACACTTTGATAAGCGCTGCGCTTCACCCGTTTTTGATCCCAATGGAACTGCACGATATTGCTTTGCAAATAGACGTGCCGAAAGGGATAATCATTCAGGGCGATTCTGGTTGGCTTTCGGAAGCAATTCAAAACATCCTCAAAAATTGCATGGAAAGCGCAGGCGAGAACGGGAAGATTGAGATTGTTTGTGAGGACAACCCACTGTTTACCGAGATTGCCATCCACGACAGCGGCGCGGGCTTTGAAAAAGAAGATTTACCCTGCCTGTTTGACAGGTTCTATCGTGGGAAAAACGCAGGCGCGACAGGATACGGGATCGGATTGGCTCTCTGCAAGATGATTATAACACGGCAGGGAGGGACGATTACCGCCAAAAATCACCCGCAGGGCGGCGCGATATTTGCCGTTCGTTTCCCAAAGTGACGAATCTCTCACCTGAAAGTCACCGAGATGTATGTTTAAGGTTCTATTATATGGGTAAACCATGAAAAAGGAGACTCACATAATGGAGTTTTTAAAAATTGAAAATTTATGCAAGGTCTACGGTAAGGGCGAAAATCAAGTTACCGCGCTTGACCATGTTTCGCTTACAATCGAAAAGGGGGAGTTTACCGCAATCATCGGTTCCTCCGGCTCTGGCAAATCCACATTGCTTCACATCATCGGCGGCGTGGACGTGCCGACAAGCGGAAAGGTGTATTTGGACGGGCAGGATGTATATGCCCAAAGCAATGAAAAGCTGGCCATTTTCCGCAGGCGGCAGGTTGGGCTGATTTACCAGTTTCACAACCTCATTCCCACTCTGAATGTGGTGGAAAACATCACCTTGCCTATCCTGATGGACAAGCGCAAGGTCAACGAGGAACGGCTGAATGACCTGCTCGAAATGCTTGGGCTAAAAGACCGCAAAACGCATTTACCCAATCAGCTTTCGGGCGGTCAGCAACAGCGCGTTTCCATAGGACGCGCTTTGATGAACGCCCCGGCGGTCATGCTTGCCGACGAACCCACGGGCAGTTTGGACAGCCGAAATGGACATGAAATCATCAAACTGCTGAAAGAAAGCAATAAAAAATATGGGCAGACCCTGCTCCTCGTCACGCATGATGAAAATATCGCCCTGCAAGCAGACCGCATTATTGGCATATCAGACGGCAAAGTAGTGAGAGATGAGAGGATGCGGCCATGAACATTTTCAACAAAGTTACCCTGCAAAGCATGAAAAAGAGCCGCACACGAACGATTGTAACGGTGATCGGAGTTATTCTGTCCGCCGCCATGATCACGGCTGTAGCCACCTTTGGCGTTTCCTTGCTGAACTATATGGCAAACGGCGCGGCCCAGAAATACGGCGGTTGGCACGTTGAGTTTTTGGACGTCCCTTCTTCTTTCGTACAGGAACGAACCCACGACGATGGAGTTGCAAACACCGCAACATTTGAAAATATCGGCTACGCAAAACTTGACGGCGGGAAAAACCCGGACAAACCGTATCTTTTTATAGCCGGATACAGCGAGAAAGCCTTTGATACCTTGCCCATAGCCCTGGCTGCAGGCAGATTGCCGAAAAACAGTGGGGAGATTGTTGTTTCGGGGCGCGTCGCTACAAACGGCGGCGTTAAATTCGCGGTGGGCGACAAGCTTACACTTGCTGTCGGAAGCCGCATGGACGGAAATAAAAATCTCGGTCAACACGACCCTTACATTTCCGGGAAAGAAACTCTTGTGCCAAAAGCCAAGAGAACCTACACGATTGTCGGTATCTGCCAAAGCCCCAGCTTTGAGGAATCTTCCGCGCCGGGATATACCTTGATAACGAAAGCAGATACACAAGACAAAGCGGACAACTTCAGCATATTTGTTACGCTTAAAAACCCGCGTGGGGTTCACGCTTACGCAAGCAGCACAGCCGGAACCCAAGCTTACGTCTTTAACGATAATGTGTTGCGCTTCATGGGCCTTTCCGACAATAACGTGTTCAACGCGCTTCTGTACGCGGTTGGCGGCATTGTGGTCGCCATCATCATGATAGGCTCGATTTTTCTGATTTATAACGCATTCACCATCTCGCTGAACGAACGTACACGCCAGTTCGGGATTCTCTCGTCGGTGGGAGCCACAGCGAGGCAGCTGCGAAATTCGGTGCTGTTTGAGGGGCTTTGTATCGGTGCGGTCGGTATACCGATTGGCGTTATCGTTGGCATAGGCAGCATCGGGATTGTGATTTCAGTTGTCGCCAGGAATTTCGGGAGCATTGCCTACAGCGCCGTACCTTTAACCTTGACGGTGTCCGCCCCCGCGATTGTCGTTGCGGCGGCGGTCAGCATGGTTACAATTCTGATTTCGGCCTATATCCCGGCCAGGAAGGCCGCAAGCACTCCCGTGATGGAGAGTATTCGCCAGACGAACGAGGTCAAAATCGAATCCAAAGCCGTGAAAACTTCAAAGCTTGCGGAGCGCATTTACGGCTTGGAAGGTACTCTTGCGTTAAAGAACTTTAAGAGGAACAAGAGACGCTATCGCAGCATTGTGCTATCACTTGTTTTAAGCGTCGTGCTGTTTATATCGGCTAGTGCTTTTGTAACGTATTTGCAACAGTTTTCGGAGCGGGCAGCAGTGTGTACTACCTATGACATCGGTTTTGCCACGCAGGACATGGAGGATAGCGAAATGTTGCCGCTTTACGACAAACTAAAAACCGCCGACGGTGTTTACGAAAGCTCGTATCAAGCGCTTATGAAGTATTCATGCGCTGCCAAAGCAAGCGATCTTTCAGACTATTACTGGGAATACGCGGGTTCACATTCGCCGGACGAAACGGTTAATCTGCCAATGGAAATCCAGTTTCTTGAGGACAGCGCCTATCTGAATATTATCAAAGGCTTGGGCTTGCCCGCAGAGGAATATACCGGGCAAAATGCGAAAATGATCGCCGTTGCCAAACTGACAAGCCACATGAAAGCCAATCGGGAGCATGAGGTTGACGAGTTTATTGATATGTTCAAGAGTTCTTCCATGAATTTTACCATCGCTCCCGAAACAAATGGCAAGCCGAAGATGGAACAGGGGCAAAACGTAAGCATTACGTTTGTCGAGACCGTGCCGCCTGATACACTCCCGATCCTAGAAAACTCCGGGTCAAAGAATCCGATCTTTTTTAGGGTGATGGTCCCCTATTCGCTCAAAGAGAAGTTTGAAACCCCCGATACCCATGTGGTTATTAAGGGCTTGACCTTTCGGTCAAAGAATCCCTCGCAATCGGTGGCTAAAATGGAAGCGATGATTCAGGGTGCGGGAATTACAACAGCCGAGTACAACCTGTACAATCTCAATAAATTTCTTGATGAGAACCGCAATATCATATTCATTGTCAACGTGTTCGCTTATACTTTTATCATTATGATTTCGCTGATTGCGGTTGCCAATGTGTTCAACACGATTTCCACGAATATCAAGCTGCGCCGGCGGGAGCTTGCCATGCTCCGCTCTGTGGGGATGTCTGAACGCGATTTCCAAAAGATGATGAATGTCGAGTGTGCCTTTTATGGCATGAGGACGTTGCTCTTCGGGCTTCCCATAGCGGCAATCTCTTCTTGGCTGATTTACAAAGGGATGGTCGTCGGCGGGGCGGACAATATCGATTTTGTGTTCCCGTGGGGCAGTATCGGAATCAGCGTGTTCAGCGTGCTCTTTGTGGTGTTCATTACAATGCTGTATGCCATTAGCAAGATAAAAAGAGAAAATATTATTGACGCGCTTCGGGATGACATGACTTGATTCAAAACCGATATTGACTTGATAGAAAGCCAAAAAAACATCTGCGTGATTGGGTTCAAGTGATTCGCAATCGTTTCCAAAGACGATTTAACTTCGGGCCAAGTTGGCCCGAAGTTGTACCACAATAAAATACGGCAAAAAAACCCGCCGCGCAAGCGGAAAAAGAAAAAAACCGTTGTTCGGCGGGGGTTCGTTATGCCATAAAAAGATATACCATTGAGGAACGGCGGTTTTGAAAATCAAAACCGCCGTTCTCTGTATATCGGAGGGCTTGATAAACTGCGCCCTTTTTCGGGACACGGCGGCGTGAAAGGAGGACGTTGCCGTGTTTTGTTATTACTGTATTTCAAAACAGCACATCAAGCCGCTATGGAAACATAACGGCTTAATTTAGCCAGCCGACAGCAAAGTATCTTGTAACTTCGGGCCAACTTGGCCCGAAGTCCGGGCCGGGCCTGTTTACTGCCCCGGCTGCCGTTCCCCGCCCTCTCCGTTCATCATCCATAGTCTGTGGAGCAATCCGCAAACATGATGAACGGGAGGAAAAAATAATGGACAAGCCATTAGTTACAATTTCATATAAACTCGCCAATGGGAGCCAGATTAGCGTTGAGGTTTCAACTGCGGTCAAAGAACTGCTGGAACAGTCTGACAGCCAAATCCGCTCCCAAAGGCGGCAGGACAGGCGACACCTTGATTTTGCGGTACATACAGACGGAGATTTGGCAAGTTCTCTGTTACCCGCATATGAGGATATCGCCGATCTGCTGGAAAGAATGGAACGCGACGCCCGATTGTATGAAGTTATCGGCAAGCTGACCGAAGTACAGCAACGGAGGTTGCGCCTATACTACTTCGACGGCCTGGCTTACAGCCAGATTGCTAACATGAGGGGGTAAACCACCGTACCGTTATGGACACAATCGAACAGGCATTAAAGCGGCTTAGAAAGCTCTGCCGGGAATAAGCGCGTTCCGGGCAGAGACACCCCCGCCTTCGGGCGGGGCTGTCTATTGCCTGAATATGATTACTTCAAGAAATATGGCGCAAAGATACCCGGAAGGAACTCAAACCTTCCGGGTTTTTTGCACTCAGAAACAAACCAAAAATATTGAACCTTTTAAAAAAGATACCTCCAAAAAGGGCTTTTCCAGTCCTAAGAAGTGAGAGGATAATTTCTCCCTCTTAGGGCTAGAGCAAACCACCCGTTTTACGGGTGGTTATGATTATTTTAAATTTACAGTGTTGTTGTTGGACAATAAAGTTGTGTACTAAGACAATAAAGTTGTGTACTAAGACAATAAAGTTGTGTACTGAAAAAGCCCCTCTATGGGGCTTTTTCAAAATCACAGATAGATTGAATTTTTGGTGTTTACGTTGCATTTCAATTGGTGTCGGAGGCGGGAGTTGGTCAGAAATGTATGCTGAAATTACCATATAAAAATCTTACCCACCTTTTATGGTCGGTATTTCTTTCTTGTATCGGAGGTTTGTTGTTAAAAGGAGAATTTTGTAGAGGTGTCCATTTTGAAACGTTTTGACAAGCAATTTCTATGTCTGCCTGGACGACCTAATGTCAATTATTATTTTTGCTCTATTTCCGTAACACATTCGTTTTTGATTTTTCCAACGAGGAATTGCAGGGCATCTACAACATGTGGTCTAATATCGCCGCCTATCAGTACATACATTATGTCGTCACCAACCTCAAGCCGGCCTTCATTTAGCCAAACTTTAACATAGAAGATACCATCCATTTTATAAGTTTCCGCAATCGCCGCATCCACTTTCATTGCATCATAAGCAAATTCCATTCCTTTTACCAACGAACCATCATCAAGCCCTTGGCGGACCTTGGCTTTGGGCGTCTGACGCACAACGCCATTATGGACTAAAAACATCCCTTCCTGTAAAGCCATTGGATCCGCTTTTGCTTCTTTGAGCCATTTATCGATAGACGGTGATACTTTTTTTATTTTTTCATTAATCATAAATCAATACACTCCTTATTTATTAAAAATAATTGCGGTCTGCCTGCAATAAGTTTCCATGAAATCAATTCCATACCGTCATAATATTTACAAGCAATACATTCTTTCTTTTTTTGCCTTTCGTGGGGAATCACTATCTCCTCGTGCGCAGTCCATGGAAACATATCTACCTGCGATTATTCTTAATCTTAAATTGCATCGACGTGTTTTTCAACTAAAAAAATGAGCCGACTTAATTATCTTAGGCCAGCCCATTTCTTGTGGTGTCGGAGGCGGGAACTGGTCAGTATAAAATTATTATATAGATATCCAACCGAAAAACAGTAATGATTTCACCTAACTTCTGCTTAAATTACAATTATTACATTTTAGAAAATGGAATAGTCATACGAATCGGTTAAGGTAAGAAGTATAAGGCTATTGTAATCCTATTTCTTAAAATGCAGGGCAGTTCCAAAATACATTGAACCCAGCCTGCGATATAAAGAGGCTGTTACGGAGAGCGTCACGGGAAGAACAGTATTTCAGGCCGCTGGATGCTGCACACGCAAAACAATTCAATTGTAAAGTGTTCCATCAAATAGTAAAATATTAGCGTCAATACGTTGTAACTGATGGCTGTCGCTTCGGCCGTGCCGGCACGCCGGCGTTGTCCTCCGACCGGTTATTCAAACACGGATGCTGGTTCCTCTGAAGCGAACGAAAGGAGCAAATCGGATGAAACGGGAGCAACGCAGCCCCTGGTGCTTTGGCTGCGGCACGCAAAACCCCATCGGTCTGAAACTCGACTGCCGCGAGGAGAACGACAAGTTTATCGCTGCTTTTACCCCGGGGCCCGAACATCAAGGCTATGGTGATGTTGTGCACGGGGGAATCATCAGCACGCTGCTTGATGAAATAATGACAGGGTATCCTTTTTTCAAAGGGCTGGGCCCTAGAACCGCCCGCCTTGAGGTGCAGTTCCGCCGCCCGGTGTTTGTCGGCCAGCCGGTGACGGTAACCGGCTGGATTACCGACCAGAACGGCAAGCTGATGGAACTGGAGGGAAAGGTGACGTTTGCCGACGGCACGGTTGCCGCCGAAGGCAAGTCGACGGTGGTGCTGGTCGGCGACAAGCCCCTTAAGGTCCCCGCGGCCGGCAGCAGCCGACCATAGCGTGAAAAAGGGGCTGTCTCAATAAAAAATTGAGGCAGCCCCATCTTTACTGGGTTTGCGGGCTCGAAAGGGGCAAAAACCGCCTTAAAGTTTCAAACTTCAGTGCAACGTACCGCAAAATCATGGAATTTACTGTGTGTACATGGTATACTAAGGGAAAATATTGGTGTTTAGGTGCGAATTTTGAGAATGGAGGAGAGGACTGTGGAACTAAAAGATTTGATTTATTCGAGGCATAGTATCAGAAAATTCAAGGATACAGATGTCCCAAAAGAAGACATCCTGAAAATACTTGATGCGATACGAGTAGGTCCATCCGCGGAGAACGATCAAAATTGGCATTTCATCGTAGTTAAAAACAAGGATTTCACGAATAAACTTGCTGATGTCATTAATACAAAGCTTGCGAAAGTTGTCAGCAGAGTTGCTGAGGTCGATGAAAAAAGAGCCGCACGGTTTGAAAAGTTTACGAAGCTTTTCACGCTCTTTGCACTTAATGCTCCCGTACTGGTGATGATCTATTCGTATACGGCACCGCCAGCTGCATACACTGAATATAAAATGATAAACATGCCGCATGAGGAATTAGATCATCTGTTTCTGCAGAACTGCGGTATGCAGAGTTTGGGTGCTGCAGTAGAAAATGGCGTACTCATGGCAATGGATTTAGGCTACGGCTCCTGCACCATGACAAGTCAGAATTGGGCACACAGGGAGATTGAGGCTCTTGTTAAAGAAGAATTAGGATTTGAAAGAGAAGGTTGGTTTCTCGCAACTATGCTCCCCATAGGTGTTCCAGATGGTGAAGCAAAAAGTCCTGGAAGAAAACCTCTGGATGAAATGGTAATATTTGTAGAATAAGCTCTTGTTTAAATTAAGCACCTGCAGAGTTTTGCGGGTGCTTTTAGTTTGCCCGGCATGTCTGCCGCACCGATGGGTTGAAAGAAACCCTGTCACCTAACCAGCGGGAAGACAACCCGTAGGCAAGGGCGTCACTGGTAACGGTGGGGTCTGGAGGAAGCCGAAGGGGG
>NZ_QFGB01000055.1:0-28367 GCF_004369245.1 Pelotomaculum sp. FP
TTCTTTAACAAGCTGCTCTTTGAAATCCTGAGGATATCTTTTACGTTTCATCCATACCCCTCCGTTAATATTAGTTTATATTAATAAGGGGGTATGGCTCAAACTCAATTAAGGGGCTTAATAGAAAGGAGATGTTCTCTTGCAACTAAAGGCTTTCACAGACGAAAAAAAGTGTCATATGAAAAGTGTCCGAATGACACCTACCGTTTTTTCCTATGTTGAAAAACACCAGGGCGACGGCTTCAATGACAAATTTCAGAACCTTATTATTTTCTGCATGAAAGCTCTACCAGACCTGGAGAAAAAAATTAAAGAGCGTGAAAAGTACCTATCGGAACTAAACGCTACAATCAGCAAGAATCAAAACATATCCAATAATCTCCGCAGTATTAGCTACTACATTGACAACGCCTTGAATGCAGCAAAAAACATGAAATTGTAACTCATATGTCCAGGAGGATCGGCCTGCATCCTTACCAGCTGCTTAAAATAATGAGTTACAATATAATGACTCGGTTAAAAACCGAGCCTTTTTATTAATCTCCGGAAGTGTCCGGAACCGGTCTTCGGGAGGGAACCCCAACCCCTTCCCTCAGACCCGGTTCCGGACACTTCTGGCGATTTAATTTCCACCGGCTTATATCCATACTTTTCTTGTAAAGCCAATATTTCCGGAGTTGGCTTGAACAGTCTCATTGAATCATACCTTTTAGCTATAAACGGATTAAACCATATCATGCTTGCATTACCTCTAAAATTCCCACCTTGCCAGTAGTTAACAGCTACAAACACCTGCCAAGGTAAAAGAGCAAACCACTTATAGTTTCTCAGCTTAACATGCTTCACCCTATATTCCATGGCGGCCCTAACCTGGCGGTCAACCATGCGCTCACTTTGCGCCACCAAAACCACATCATACCCGCATTTCCTTGAAAACACATTGAAAAACTTTATCCACTCTTTTCGCTTATCGCCTGCTATTTGCCAATCCCTGCTATTAAAATACACCCCAGCTTCATCTATTATCAAAAGCGCGTAACCTTCCTTACCAAAAAATCCCTTTCGAAATGATTCTGCTACAAAAAAGTCAGGATTCATCTCTTCATCAGAGTAAAAATACCACCTTTTATCGATTCCCTTTTTTATATCCTTATTGCTAAACTTCACGGGAAAATTCGAGTAAACCAGGTTATTAGTTCTTGCATAAATTTTACCAATACCTTTCGCAAGAGCATGATATGACTTCCCAGAGCCGACCGGACCCTCATACAAATATATCACTTTTCTTTTTTACCCCCCCAGCGCATACTTTACACCTACCAAAACAGCCAAATGAGCAGGATAGAAGTACCTATATATTTGTTTATTAACTAACCTGATATTCTGATACTTTAAAAGCATATTTGCTGTAATGCTGTACATTTGAATAGGAGGCATCAGTGTTACTATATTCAGCACAACATGAGCTAGTACTAATTTGATTCCTTTTATCTTATAGTATGCCAGTACTAATAGAATGCAGTATGCTCCATAGCTCATATTACAAACTGTTGCTATTAAGCAGCCAGCAAGCACTATTGTTATTCTTTTTGCAATACTATCGTATTTTTCAAATTCTATCAGAACTATTAATGACAACAGCAGAGTAAATATTACGTTTAATCCTTTTGTATTAAGCAGCAGCATATACGGTATTTGTGATACTAATGCAAGCCTAAAGAGCCTTTGAATGTAATTTTTTCTCGAATGTGTTTTTATGAATCCTACAGCTAAAGAATAAGCGTATAGAGGAAATGCCAGCCTGCCTATAATCCTGAATATTTCGTTGTCAGGAAAAAGACTTATACCCAAGTGGTCTATAAACATAGTTGTCATTGCTAATATATCCATTATTGAATATACCTCGTAAATCTTAGAATCCATCTTATTCCGTACCATGTAGCCACTGCCAAAGTATAATTTACTGCCAAAGTAATCATGCCAGCAAACGGTATGAAATAATTAGCTACTCCCCAAATTCCTGACAGTTCTCCCAAGTCCCATGTAAAAGGTGAACTTGGTAAAACTGCCAATATAACCATAACAATTGATGCAAAACCCTTTATTATTGCATTTAAAATAGCTATTGTCATTATTGAGCACCACCCAATAATTTTCTTGTGGAATAAACAAGCCCTATGCCTGTTATTATAAGAAATGCAGCCCTAACCCATCTAGCATATAATGAAACAAATTCAGGCCATTGCAAACTAAAATTTATTGGTGTATCAGAAAAAGGCATATAAAATTGAAGTTGTATATCGCTTAATGTACTTGTATCAATATATACAGATTGTAAAGCTCTTACCAAATCCCACGGCAAAGAAAATGGAAACTTATTCGTAAATTCAACACCTAACGCCTTCAATGGTGTCAAATCAATACCATTTGCTGATACTTCTCCAGCAGCTAGAGCAGAAGGAATAGCTGTTGTAGTTGCTATTTCACTCGTTCCCACATCATTCACAGCAGATACACCTATATCGTAAGAAATATCATTAGTTAAATTACCAACAAGATAATTTGTAGCTGTTATACCTGCAGCTATAACCACACCTGCAACATATACCTGATAGTAATTAGCTCCTGGTACCGCATCCCAATCCAATGATATCGACCCATCTCCAGGAATATATCTTAACCCAACAGGCATAGCAGGTATTTCATTCTCAGGATTATAAACAATATCATCATATGTTTTACCTATTATTTCCGCAACTGTTGCAGGTGGTACTATAAATCTATTACCCATCGAATCCTTAATATCATAATTTATATCTGCTAGTACTGAACTCCCTGTGTACTCTATATTAACTTCTGAGCCTTCATTAAACGTTGCCGTTGACGGCCACGTATAATATGCATGATAACTATTTTCATTCGCCGAATAATAAACAATAGACAACAATCCACCAGTTTTTGAAAACTTATATTTACACCAAATAGCAGAACTATAACTAGATGCGCAAAGTATTTGTTGACTACCATCAAATGTTGTTCCCATACTAACCACAAGCATCGAACCAGTTGGACATGTATTACCATTATATATAAAACTAACACCATTACGATGGACTAATACTGGTTGACCATCAATATAATATATTTGTCCTTGCCCAGGTTCCCATGTTCTAATATCATGCATATAATCTATTGGCACATAACCTTGTATCTCAGCAGGTGTCATCCCTGTAGTATTGGGTATAAAATGCTCCCTTGCAAAACTACTAACACTATTCCATGTTGTATCAGGTATATTATAAACTCCTGAACCATCTACAGCATTTAAAGCATCCTGTTTTGATTGTTCATCAGCAGTTGAATACCACCATTGAACCGCTGTCTCCAACATTGCCGCTGTTGCCACAATTACCCCCGCTGCCAGCAATGCACAACCAATAGGAGAACATAAAGCAACTGGTACTACTACAGGAACAAAAGCTTCTGCCTCCCTTTTAGGCATATCCCATACAACAATATAAGCAAATATCACAACAAACACAGCTATAGCTATTTTCCTCATTTTTACCAAACCTCCTTATGAAAAAAAGCCATGCGGCAGGACATGGCTTTTTTCCCTTTTTACTACGCTTTGCCAGTGAGCTTTTTGAATACCTTCATACCAAGACCAACTGCGGCCATAACGCCCAGTATCGGTATAGCAATCGGCAATGTCTCAGTAATACCCTTAAGAGCTTCAGTCACAACACCGGAAAATAAGGTACCATAATCAACAGTTGTTGTCGGTTCCGCATGGGCCGCACTAGCAGCCGTTAACACCGCAGTAGCAGCACCTGCGGCCAGAACCGCCTTTTCACTCATCGACTTTTTAACCGAACGAATAATACCTCTCATTTTACTCATAATGTGCTTCTCGACCTCACTTTTTTTTATTTTACAAGCGTACCTGCCTACGCTAGTATGCTTATGCTCTTTTAATCAGCTTTAAAGCAAATCCAATCGGAATTGCTAAAAAGTAACCAATCAAACAAGTTGACAGACCAGCCGCAAAACCGTACATCATTGCGTTAATATGCTCAGTCACCTTTTACACCCCGCAAAATACCGATTGCAGTACCAATTCCAATCACACACCCGGCAATGTACAACATTGTCGATTGTATGTAATTAGTCAAAAGCACTTGATTCTGCGACATAATATCATTTACAGCTTGTGCAACAGCCTGCGCCGCTTCCGGAGAAATAAAAGTAATTTCCACATTAAGCAATCCTCTTTTGCAGCTTTTCACCATTTACAACAGGTTCCATTAAGTAAAAAACAACATCACCTGAATAACCTTGTGCTTCACCACCAAAGTCATCACCAGTTTCAATCACATCAAAAGCTTCCTTTGGCACACGACACCGGATGATTGTATCCTGTTTTTCAACATACACACTAAGTTGGTATTGTAACCTGCTACCTGTGGAAACAGTTTCCTTTTTCAAAACTTTGCCTTGAATTTCAGTATCAAATTTCACACGTACACTCGGCATTATATAAGCCCCTTTCATCAAATGTAATTCATTCACAGCCTGGCTGCCGGCCGGCAGCGCGTTATTTTGAGTTACAACTTACCACCTGTGACCGGCACCGGAGGCCACCACCAACGACGCCACTACCAACAGCACATAACCCCAACGCATACCATCACCACCTTTCCCAAGGATTTTGTAACTCACAATTTCAAGCAGCTGGCAGCGATGCAGCTCACCGTCAAAGACATATGAGTTACACTAAGCCACTTCGTCCAGCAGCTTAAATAAATTCCCAAAGTTTATAACTAATTCGTCATCAAGATACTCAAGGTTCTGGTCCTCAACAATACCAATCTCTTTAACCTCTTTTTTCAACCTGTGATATGACGTTTTCGGATAGTACTTTTTCAAAGCATCCCAACCAAAACGGTTAGCGTACATGATAGCAAAAAATATTCTTTGTGCCTTCTCAGGCTTAAACTTATTTGCTAATTCAGCCAATATCATGTCATGATTCACAATCTTTACCTCCTTATCATAAGGCTTAAATCCACGTTTCAGCATCATACTTACAATATTCTTTGATAATACAGGACTCGTTAAGTCCGATATGCGCATTTCCTTTTTGAACTTTTTAATAATTTGCTCTCTATTTTTAAACCCAGTGGGCAGTATTGACCTGGTTATCCCTTCAACCCCACGTAATTGTATTTCAAGCCGCATCCTGTCCAAAGCGGCTAAATTTCCCTGTTGTTCAAGTTCTTTATCATATAGCCTTATGCCTAATCCCTTAGTCCAGCTAAATGCCGTTTCATTCTCGCCATATACGGCCTTTTTGCCTCTCGGCAAATCCAATACTTTACCAAACGCTTGTATGTACTGTTGTTTGTTGCCAACACCTTTAAAATCATAAGCATAATCAATCCTGTACGGACGTCCATCTTCAACTAAAGGTATCTTTTGACCCAAAGATTCAGACACTATTTCTTCAAGATATTTCGCTTCATCCATAACCTTAGAAAAGTCTATAGGTATCACATTCGATTTCTGACCACGCAGTTTCGGTAAACTTACTTCAGTTCTCAAATAACCCGGTTTAACCATCAACCTGGCAGAAGTATCATCATTAACCCATTTAACTTGCTCCATACCATCAGGAGTAAACTTCCTAAGCTCAGTCCAACCGCGCTTAACAAGCCCGTCTGTCTTTATGTCCCCCTGATAAAGCATTCCCAATGTGTCAACTCCTGCCTCCAGTTCCAACCCTTTTTCACCTCCTTGTTATTTGGTCAATAGTTGATAATTAACGCTCAAAAGGCCGGTTCAAATTATCAACCGGGCTAAACTTACGGTGCATTTTCTGCAAGTCACTGCCCCATAAATGCACATAATGCTTGACCATATCCAAGGTTGTATGTCCCAGAAGCGCCTGGAGACTAAAAGGGTCACCCCCACGAGTTATATACATCTTGGCAAAAGTATGCCGGAATGTGTGCGGACTTACCCGGACACCCTCGAGCCTTGCTTTTTTGCCGTAATAAGTTAAACGCTGTTGCACATTTCTTCCGCACATAGGACTGTTCTCGTAATTTACAAAAACATACGGATTTCCAGATATATCCCCTCTCGCACGAAGGTACTTTTTTAGGGTGTCACGTGTCCTTGGTGACACGAAAACCCTTCGGTACTTATCTCCCTTCCCATGAAGTATAACTAACTCGTTATCGGCCAATTTCAAGTCAGTCAGTTTATTGTTAACCAACTCCGAAAGCCTCTCACCGGTATCCAAAAGCAAAAGCATGATAGTATAATCCCGTAAACCAACAAACCGGTTCTTATTAGGAGCAGCCAAAAGAGCATTTAACTGTTCTTCAGTAAATGCCTGAATTACGGTACCTTTAGTCTTTTTTCTCTCCAGCTTCACAGTCGGATCCTTATCCACCAAAGACTCAGAGACAAGGAACTGATAAAACTGTTTCAGACTCCTAACCCTGTGATTAACGGTAGTAGGGGAGAGACCACCGTTTACCAAAGTCAAAACCACATCTTTGACTATTGCCTCAGTAACAAAAGCCGGTTCAGTAGGATACTCTTTAAGGCGCAAAACCTTAACCACCGCTTTAAGGTTTTCACTATGCCAGCGCCGGGTATGGTAAGCCAGCCCCTTAATTTTCATACTGTCAATAAACTTCTCGGCAGCTTCCTCCCAGGACAAATTTTTTTGATTCTGCATCAGGTCTTTAACAACCAGAGTACGCCTGGTTTTCTTGGAGACTGACACACGCACACCCCCAAACAACACTTTTTCCAAAAACACCTAACCTGTCCAGAATTGGACATATGACACGCCACATAAAAAAACAAGGACGTGGATTAAATCCAACGTCCTTGATATTACTGATTTTTGGTGTCGGAGGCGGGACTTGAACCCGCACGGTCACCCACACGCCCCTCAAACGTGCGCGTCTGCCTATTCCGCCACTCCGACATGTTTACTGGAAGCCTGTATGAGAGGGCACTACCTGTACTCGCAAAAGTTATTATACCAGACGGATATTCTTTAAGCAAGTGAAAGTCATACCTTTTTGATAACCCTTTCGTTGAATAACTAATCTAGGTGTTGTAATTAGATAGAATTTAAGTTATTCTAATTTTATCAAATGATTAAATAAAACAACCTATTACTGGCGGCGGAGGCGCTGTTTTTTTATGGGGGGAGAAAAAATTGTATCCACAGACCCATATCTGCTTTGCTGAATGGATTGCCGGAACAAAGGGGGACCCCGTTACCCTGGGCAGTATTCTGCCTGATATACTTAGCGGGGGTCTTTTTGATCACTATGAGTCGCACAGCAAGGGGGAGGAAATATATAGTTTTCTTAAGAAGCACAACACTCTTCTAGACTTTGGAAAGGCGCTTTTAACCCACGGGTTTGTGCCCAAAGGACTCGATTATTATGGGGATGAGAAATACCTGGATTTTGAAAAGGGTTACTGTTTTGAAAAGGCCAAGCCGTTTATTTTAGAGACTGTGCAGGCCTGCAATATTCCGCTGTCCATGGGCTGGTGGAAGGCACATAATATTGTCGAAATGGGTATTGAGCTGCTGGTCAGTTCGCGTGATTTTTACAGCGAACGATTTAAGAGCGCCTTTGCCAACCGTGTTTTAATATCCGGAGTAAACGAGATGTTTCACGACCTTTGGAAACGTAATGACATAAAATTACCTTACAGGGTTGAAAAGTTTGCCGGGCTAATTGAACAAGGTAAGGCCGACGCAGAGTCCCTGGCCGAAAAATACAGGCTTCAAATGTTCTTTAAACACAAAGTGGAAATAGACCCCAAAAAGGTGGCGCTCCTCATTGAAAAAGCTGCGGCAAGCGTAGATAATGAGCTGGACGAGTTCTTCAGTACGACCGGGAATCTGGTCAAGAATAATATTACAAGCTTTATCCAGAGGGCCTAATTAAGAAAAACTTAAAGAAAGATAAAAGCGCCTGGACCACATCCAGACGCTTTGTGCGATAATTGTTAATATATGTACTTACATGATTTAGATTTTGGGAATGCGAATGCTGCTTACCATCAGGAGCGCCAAAATGATGCTGAGAATTAACACCACAGGAGTGCTGGGTACCAAGAGCACCAGTATAGACAGTATAGCGCCGGCAGCAGTGATAGGGACACCCAGAAAAAAGGTTGTCGACTGTGTTACGTTAAATCTGGCCAGTCGCAGAGCTCCGCACAGTGTGAAGAGCAAAAAGCAAAGCAACCCCGGGGTGCTAAGGTGGTGGGCCAGCGCACTGCTGTAGAGCAGAGCGGCGGGTGCCACACCGAAGGAAACCAGATCGGCTAGAGAATCAAACTCCTTGCCAAAATTCGATACAGCGTTGCAGCGGCGGGCTAAAATCCCGTCAGCCCGGTCCAAAACGGCGGCCAGTACAATAAGGACAACGCTTAACTGGAAGTTGTAGTTTATTACAGAGGTGATGGCAGATACGCCGAGCAGTAAATTAGCGGCTGTACATAAGTTTGGCATTATCTCCATCCTGCTCATATGTTCACCCCCAGCATTTATTATCGTCTAAGCCGGGCGGGAGCATTCCCAGGGCACTTTCTCCAGCCTTGACCTTATCACCTTTTTTGACATATAAATCAGAGCCGGTAGGAATGAATATTTCAGTACCCGAGCCAAATTTTATGATACCAATTAATTCTCCAACTGCCAACCTTTTCCCTTCGTCCGCCCAGCACTTAATACGGCGGGCGATGAACCCGGTAATCTGGCAGACCAGCACTTTAAAACCGCCGCTTTCTATGCCTATAAAATTCTTCTCATTTATATCTGAAGCGTGGCTTTTAAAGGCCGGGATAAACTTGCCCGGTCGATAGTACCTGTACCTTACCTCACCTTGCAAGGGGGAGCGGTTGAGGTGAACATTTAGAATAGATAGAAAGATGCTGATGCGTATAGCAGGACCCTGGATAAACCTGTCTTCAATCACCTCGTCAATCTCCATAATCACGCCGTCCGCCGGAGAAAGAATACAGTTCTTGTCGTCAGGGACATTCCTTTTAGGATTACGGAAAAAGAATAAAACAAAGACGATCAGAACTACCGGTACAACTGCCAGGGTTGGAAATATAAGGTAAAACACTGCTGCCAGCACGCTGAGGGCAACAATATAATGCCAGCACAGCTTTAGGGTTAAAGCGAAACGGGACAGCATATTTTCATTAACCACTCAGCCACTTTTCCCCTTTACCTAAATAAAAGATTTTGCCGCTTAAAAATAATCTTAGTCTATAATAACCTGTGAGGCAAAGCATTGCAAGATTAAAGCTGTCTTCCACAGACTGGAAAGGCTGGATTTTTCCAAACTATTATCCATGTGGTAATATAAATTTATATTTCAATTAAGGTGGGGGAGCCAATGGGGAAAAACCGCTACAACCTGTATTCAGAACACCTAGTCAAGAAATTTGGAGAAAAGGTATACAAACTCCCGGTCAACCTGCCTGGGACCTGCCCCAATCGTGACGGAAAAGTCGGTTGGGGCGGGTGCATCTTTTGCGATGAAGATGGTTCAGGGTTCGAGTGTTTGTCCAATGATCTGGCAGTAGGACAGCAGGTGGCCATGAATAAAGCGTTCTTTCGCAAACGATACAACGCCGGAAAATTTATTGTTTACTTTCAGGCATTCACCAATACATACCTGCCGTTTGACCGCTTCAAGGCAAATATTCTGGACGCTTTGGACCAGGACGTGGTGGGCATATCCGTCTCAACCAGGCCTGACTGTGTAAACGACAGTTACCTGGATTTTTTGTATTCGGTAAAGGAAGACCATGGTGTGGATATCAATATTGAGCTTGGCCTGCAGACGGTTAACTATCGCACCCTGGCCAGGGTCAACCGGGGACATACCCTGGCGGAGTTTATCGATGCCGTACTGAGGATCAAAAAACACGGGTTTGCTGCCTGTGCGCACCTGATCCTGAATCTGCCCTGGGACGAACTGGCCGACACTGTGGAAAACGCTAAAATCCTTTCCGCCCTCGGTGTGGAATATGTAAAACTACATTCCCTGTATGTGGTGCGGGGAACAGCGCTTGGTGACATGTTCGAGCGCGGAGAGTTTGAGGTTATATCATTGCAGGATTATGTGGAAAGGGTGGGGGAATTTTTGGCCTACCTGGAGCCGTCCGTTGTAATCCAGCGACTGGTTGGCCGCGGGCCCAAGGACAGCCTTCTATTCAGCAACTGGGGCGTCAGTTGGTGGCTGGTAAAACAGCGTATTGAGGAGTATTTGGAGCAGAAGGATATTTACCAGGGGAAGAAATTCGATTACCTTAATGGAAAAGCGCTGAAATGAACTAACTTTGCTTTTTAAGCTCACATTATATTGGTCTTAACCAGTTATGATGAAGTGTTATTTAATCACACTTGCTCTGTCCGGCAGTTTAAGGGATTTATACAGTATTCCTTTTGAGGTCTTGTGCGAATGAATTCGCACCTGCATATTTTTTGTATTTAATTGAATTAGAAAGAACAAATGAATTCTATCTTAAGTCCTTTAGTTGATGTTTTCAAAGTTGCTCGAAAAACAGTTTATCAGCTGTAATTTTAATTTGTCTCAAATATTACCTTTGACTATCATAAATCCTTAGGTTATACTCATAAAGTCCCCGGGAAAATGAAAATGGGGTGATATGATATGAAGATATCCAAGCTAATGAACCATATCAGGTTAGATTTAATGAGATTGTTGAAGGTTTGCAAGCGTATTAAACTTGAACAGCTTAAGATAGTAATAGGCAAGCTTTGCAGACAATATGACCAAACTAAGATGGGTATATGCCTGGCAGCATGTGTAATGTTGCTTCCGGCCGCTCTGCTGCTGCATCAGGGAGCAGCCCTTCAGAAAATCATGAAACCGGTTAAAGAGGAGCAGCAGATTATTTCTACGCCGCCGGAAGAGCTGTCCGGGGACGTGCAGCAACCGGCGCAAGCCGGCCGGAGCGGGGTTCCGGAGACCTCCAGGGGCGGCCAGGTGGACCGCGCCAGTGTCAACCTGTTGGCCCAGGTTATCGAGGGTGAGGCTGCCGACGAACCGTATCAGGGCAAGGTAGCGGTAGGCGCTGTTATCTTGAACCGGACCGAAAGCGGTGAGTTTCCACACACTATCCCGGGGGTTATCTATGAACGAGACGCTTTCGAGTCGGTCAGCAACGGCCAGTTCCAGAGGCCCTTGAGCCGGGACTCGATGAATGCTGCAATTGAAGCCTTAAACGGCAGTGATCCCACCGGCGGGGCCCTTTACTTCTGGAACCCGGCCAAGTCCAGCAGCCAGTGGGTATGGTCCCGGCCAATCGTGACCCAAATCGGCAGGCACGTGTTTGCCCGCTGAGCGTGCGGTAGGGAGGCTAAATAAGCCTCCCTACTTGTATAAGTAGCTGTAGAGCCGGTAATAAAGCAAAACCTTTTTCACATAGTGTCTGGTTTCAGGAAAAGGGATCTGGGAAATGGAGGCTTCGGGGTTAATCAGGGTCTTTCCTGCAAGCCAGTCTTTGACATTTCCGCGTCCTCCGTTATAAGCCGCGAGAATCAGGACGGTACTGCCGTCGAACTCTTTGCCCAGGTCGGAAAGATACCAGGTCCCGAGCTTGATGTTGGTTTCCGGGTCGAAAAGAAATTCGCTGTCAAATGCAGATTCACCCGTCTGGCTGGCTGCCCAGAGGCCGGTCTCGGGCATAATTTGCATCAGTCCCCTGGCTCCCCGCACCGAAACCGCTTTGCTGTTGAAGTTGCTTTCAGCTTTAATCACAGCCGCAATCAGCGCAGGGTCCACATTGTAGACCTTGCCGTAAAAGGTAATGGTGTCATGATAAGGGAGCGGGTTAAAAAAACGGACGATGCTGTCAAAGTTGAGTATTGCCAGCAGTAAGAGAAAAATAAGGAGTATTCTGCGTTGCATCTTCTTCTTGTTGATCCTTTTGCGAGACACTGCCGACAAACATATCACTCCGCTTAGATTTTTGAGCTTATATTGAGCTTATATAATGTTTATATGCTGCGCTTACCCTGGAGATGTTCTTTTTGGAATTCATCCCAGTTATGTTCCACTTGTTTTCTCGTGGCTGAAAAATCACCGCTGTTATCTATGACTCTTCTGGCGTACTTTAGCTTAACGGCCTGAGGAAGCTGTGCGTCCATCCGGCTGCGGGCTTCCTGGTCGGTCAGGTCGTCTCTTTCAACCAGCCGCTCGACCTGCTTGTCCTCGTCAACTTTTACCACCCATACCTCATCAACATCCCGGTCCAGTCCCACTTCAATCAGCAGGGGGGCCTCGATGACCAGTACCCCGGCAGGAGAAGAGGCATGCGGGTCCTGCCTGAAACAGGTGATGACACGGTCGATTGCCTCCTTAATGCGGGGGTGGGTGATCTGGTTTAGGCGGGCCCTGGCCCGGGGGTCGGCAAAAACAATTGAACCCATTTTTTTACGGTCCAGCGAACCAGCCGGGTCCAGGATGTCAGGCCCAAATTCTCTTGTCAATTCTGCCAGGGCCGGGGCGCCGGGCAGTACAACTTCCCGTGCGACCTGGTCGGCGTCGACAACTTTCGCCCCTAAATCACGCAGAAGGCGGGCCACACTGCTTTTCCCGCTCCCAATGTTTCCTGTAAGCCCGATAACCGGCATGACGACCTCCCTAAATCTTCCCTTTTTATTTCTTCTTCGACTATTATTGTTCCTCCAAGAATATTTACAACCCCGAAAATAACGTTGCAGATTTGCTGGTTTTGATTCTCTACCGCGGCGCCGCTCCAAGGCTCAGCAGATTTTTAGAAGTCCCAGCAGAATCAGGATGCAGCCCGGCAGGGCGGTGAGCTGCCGTTCCGGCAGGCTGGCTCTGTTGCTGCGGCCGGCGGCTATTCCGAGGCAGGCCAATAAGAAATGCCCGAGACCCACGGCCGGCGCGGTGATCAGCATGGAAAAACCAAGCAGGGAAACGGCACACCCGGCTACAAAGGCGTCCATCGCCAGTGCGGTCCCCAGGATGAGCGCCTCGCGCGGGGAGATCACCCCGGAACTGTCAAAGTCAGCCCGGGCCGGTTCCTTGAGGATCTGGATGACCAGGCCGAAGGGGCGGAGCCTTATTTCAACGCTTTTGGCTGAGGGGTGTTCAGGAGAAAGGCGACTTTTTAACTGTTTCTTCCATAGGGTTTGAAATAGTATCCAAAAGCCAATCAAAAGGAGCAAGGCGCTTCCCAGACGGTAGGCCAGGGGAGCCGGAATGTTTGCCGCCAAAAGCCGACCGGCGGCCATTGATATGGCGATTGAGAGCATGGAAACCAGGCTGATAATTAAAAGCGACAGAGGTGGAACTTTTATCGCTTTTACTCCGTAAGTGAGACCGGTGCTAAAGGAGTCAACATTCAGCGCCAGGGCAAAAAGGATATATAAAGGTATTTCCAATGTTCTTTGCCTCCTGCCAAAAGGGTTCATTCCCTTTTAATCTATGGAGGCTTGGAGCAGTTGGTTACTGACATCTTCGAAGGATTCCCCGGTTTGGAATATAGCCAACGAAAGACTAAATTTTTTGGCAGAAGGGACAGTAGTAGGAGCTGCGGCCGCCCAGCTTTTTCCTGACGATGGGCCTGTTGCAGTGGGGACAGGGTTCACCCTCCCGGCTGTAGACCCGCAGCAGTTCCTGGTAGCCGCCGGCCCGGCCGTTGCCGTCAATAAAGTCCCGCACTGTGGTACCCCGGTTTTCGATGCCTTCCTGGAGCACCTCCCGGATAGCATGATAGAGGTGGGCGATTTCGCGGGGGGTTAATGTTGTGCAGAGGCGTTCCGGATTGATCCTGGCGCGGTGCAGCGCTTCATCGGTATAGATGTTGCCCAGTCCCGCGATAAAGGTTTGGTCAAGCAGCAGTGGCTTAATCCGGGCATGCCGGCGGCGCAGCTCTTTTTTTAAGTAATCCCTGGTGAAACGGTCGTCCAGGGGCTCAACACCCAAGTCCTTGAATCCGGCCAGTTCTTCCAGGGAAGGCACGGGAACCATCCACAGCCTTCCAAATTGGCGGGTATCACAAAAGCGGAGCTGGCAACCGTTGCTCAGCGTAAAGATAACATGGGTGTGCTTGGCTACAGGCGTTTCTTTTTCTGAATAAGTAAGCCTGCCGGTCATGCGCAGGTGTACCAGGAGGGTGTATTTTTCGCTGAGGTGTAAAAGCAGGTATTTGCCGCGCCTGTTGATCTTTATTATTTTTTTATCCAGGATAATTTCTTTGAACTGATCAAGGTCCGGGGTTTTGATAACCTTGGGCATCAGTATCTGGACAGCAGTAAACTTGAGCCCCGCAAGTTTGGGCTCAAGTGTCCGCCTGACGGTTTCCACTTCGGGAAGTTCCGGCATTATGTCATCTCCTTAGACCCTTTTTACGTCGTACCAGTTTGGCCCTATTTTAATATCGACGGTGAGCGGTACGTCCAAGACCAGGGCATTTTCCATGCAGCGCCTGACCAGCTCCTTCAGCCCGTCTATTTCTCCTGCTGGAGCGTCAAAAATAAGCTCATCGTGCACCTGGAGGAGCATTTTTGCTGTGAAGCCATGTTCGCCCAGCTCGCGGTGGATATTGACCATGGCCAGCTTGATGATATCCGCGGCGCTGCCCTGGATAGGGGTGTTCATGGCCGTCCTCTCACCGAAATTACGCAGAGTGCGGTTGGGGCTGAAGAGGTCGGGCAAGTAGCGGCGCCTGTTTAAAAGAGTGGTAACATAACCCTTTTCCCGCGCTTCGCGGATCACCCGCTCGATGTAGTCCTTAACTCCGGCATAACGGGCAAAATAGCTGTCAATATACCGTCTGGCCTCCTGGCGGGATACCTTGATGTCCCTGCTCAGGCCGAAATCGCTCAGGCCGTAGACGATACCGAAATTAACGGCTTTGGCCCGGCTGCGCATCTCCCGCGTCACGTCCTCCGGGGAGACGCCAAAGACCTCCGCGGCAGTCCTGGTGTGGATATCTTCCCCGTTATTGAAGGCATTAATCAGCACCGGGTCACCGCTTACATGAGCCAGTATGCGCAGCTCAATCTGCGAGTAGTCTGCAGTCAAAAGCAGGTTCTCCGGCCTGGAGGCAGTAAAAGCCCTGCGGATCAGGCGTCCTGCCTCCAGACGGATCGGTATATTCTGCAAATTAGGCTCTGAACTGGACAACCGCCCGGTCGCGGTAACCGTCTGGTGAAAAGTAGTGTGCAGGCGGCCGGTTTTAGGGTTGGTCAGAGCTGCCAGCCCGTCGGTGTAGGTTGACTTCAACTTTACCAGCTGGCGGTACTCCAAAATTTTGGCTACCACCTCGTGGGCCATGGCCAGTTCCTCCAATACCTCTGCATCGGTAGAATAACCGGTCTTGGTTTTTTTACCCGCAGGGAGCTTCAAATCCTCAAACAGGACTTTGCCCAGCTGTTTGGGCGAGTTGATATTAAATTCCTGGCCGGCCAGCCGGTAAATGGCGCCCGCCAGATTGTCAATCAAGCTGCCCAAATCTCTTGACATTTCTTCCAGCTTGCTTTTATTTACCGTGATCCCTTCGATTTCCATGCCGGCCAGGATTGCAGCCAGAGGCATCTCCACGTCATAGAAAAGCCGGTCTTGTTCCTGGAGCTTCAGCTTATTGTCCAGCACCTCAACCAATTGCAGGATGCAATGCGCCCTGGCAGGGAGCTCGTCCTTGCCCCTGGGCAGTACCTCGCTCAAATGTTCCAAAGAGACATCCTCAAGTTCGCGGTTGGGGTTAGCCGGGTTGAGCAGGTACGCAGCGATCATGGTGTCGAAAGCCAGGCGCTTGAAGCCTATGCCGCTGCGCTGCAGCAGCCAGATGGTTTCCTTGCCGTTATGGCAGTATTTTTTGATGTTGGGGTCCTCGCAAACAACCTTCAAGGCCTCCATAGCTTTCGAGTTAAAATTGTCCGGGCTGGTTGCGGCTGTATTGGAAAACAAAGTGAGATTCTCGCCGGCGGCTTCATCCTGACAGTCTGCTTCGACTGGTTGCAAGTTCAGGCAGTAGGTTTTACCTCCTTTGAGGGCAAATCCCAACGAGGTCACATTCCCCCTTGCGTCGCCTGAGGCGGCTAAAGCCACCAGCCCCGACTTTTGAGTTGCTTTAACGAAGCTCTTGAGGCTGGCTGGAGTGAGCAGGCTCTGAAAATCGACAGGGTAGGTTTCCAGATCAGGTTCCGGAAAGGCCTGCTGGGCGGCGCTGGATTTGCGTAAGCCCTCCCTTTTTTTCCTCCCCGTTACCCCGTCATCCCGGTAAATGGACTTAATCAGGGATTTGAATTCCAGCTTCTTAAATATCTCCAGAAGTTCCTTGTAGTCCGGACCCTTCCACCGGCATTGTTCCAGGTCGATGTCTATCGGCGCCTCCCGGTGGATCGTGACTAGCTTTTTAGACAACGCCGCCTGTTCCCTAAAAGCTCTGACCTGTTCTCCGGTCCGACCGGTAATTTCACCGGCTGCGGAGAGGAGCGACTCCAGGCTGCCGTATTCCTTGAGCAGCCGTGAGGCTGTTTTTTCACCAATGCCCGGGACGCCCGGGACATTGTCCGACTGGTCACCGGTCAGTCCCTTAAAGTCGGTATACTGCAGGGGAGTTATGCCGAATCTGTCCCAGACCTTTCCTTCGTCGTATTCCTCCAATTCACTGATGCCCTTCCGGGTGAGTTTAACGCTGGTTAGCGGAGATACAAGCTGGAGGGCGTCCCGGTCGCCGGTCAGAATAATACTTTTAATCCCGGCCTGCTCGGCGTGTGCGGAGAGTGTTCCAATCAGGTCGTCAGCCTCAAAATTGTCAATCTCAAAAACCGGTATGCGCATTGCTTGCAGGACTTCTTTTAATAATGGAAACTGGGGCCGCAGGTCCTCAGGCGTAGGGCTGCGGGTGGCCTTGTAGTCTGCGAAGTCGGTGTGGCGGAAGGTTACCCGCCCCTTGTCAAAGGCAACAGCAATGAGGCCGGGGTTTTCTTCGGCCAGTACCTTGAGGAGCATATTGGTAAAACCGAGGACAGCATTAGTTGCCAGCCCCTGACTGGTGGAGAGAAGGGGTATGGCGTGATAAGCGCGGTGGACAAGGCTGTTGCCGTCAATAATGATCATAATTTCTGGAGGCACAGTTATTAACACCTTTCTAAGCATTTTTATATTATTTCACCGGTTGGACCCGAAATACCTTCTCTACCCTAATATTGGAGCGCAGGAAAAACTTGCAGGACTTTGCCTGGCCGAGGGCGAATAGAGCGGATAAAAATAGTGAGGTGATCCAATTGAGCAAAAGAGCCCGGTGGGTTCTGTGCATGGCATTGTTCCTGACCTGTTGGATGGCAGGTCCGCCCCTGGCCGGCGCTTCATCGGCCGGCGCTTTTGAGGAGATCCTGGAGTACGTCCATGAGCTGCACATCAGCAGCCCGCAGGAGGAGGAACTGTACGACGGAGCCATCAACGGGCTTGTCGATACTTTGGAAGATCCCTACACAGTGTATATGAAGCCGGACGAGTTGGAGGAATTCAGCAATTCCTTGCAAGGCACATTTGTTGGGGTGGGTATTGAACTCGTGCCCGGTTACAGCTATCCCAGCATACTTCGTATCATCGAAGGCAGCCCGGCTGAAAACGCCGGGATTAGTGCCGGTGATATCATCATTAAAGTTGACGGGAACGATATAGCTGAAGAATCACTTCCCAATATCGTCCAGAAAATACGGGGACCGGAAGGGACCAGAGTACGGTTGACCATACGGAGGGATGGAAGGGACGACTTTGATGTTGAGCTGCTTCGCTCCAGCATCAATTTGCCTTCCGTACAGGGGGAGCTTCTTGATGGTGGTATCGGCTATATTAATATCGATATCTTTGGGAGCAGTACCGCTGATGATTTCGAAGAAGCTCTCATTACGTTGAAACAAAAGGGCGCGGAGAAGTTGATATTGGACCTGAGGAACGACCCGGGCGGCTATCTCCAGGCGGCCGTCCAAATAGCCGGGGATTTTGTGGAGAAAGGCAGGGTGGTAGTCAGTATCGTCGACAGCAATAATGAGCGTCAGAGTTACTATACCAAAGGCAATATGGTTGCCGAAGGTATGCCTGTGGCAATCCTGGTCAACGGAGCCAGCGCCAGCGCGTCGGAAGCCCTGGCCGCCGCCCTGCAGGATTACGGCGTGGGGGCCCTGATCGGCGACAGGACCTTTGGTAAAGGGACGGTCCAGACCGTCATTCCACTGCAAGCCGGAGGGGCATTAAAACTGACCACAGCCAAGTATCATACCCCGAATGACAGAGTTATTGACCATACGGGCTTAGCTCCGGACATCCAGGTACTGACCCCGGAGCTTCAGTTGGAAGCGGCTAAAAATTGGTTAAACCCTCCGGACAAAACAACGGTTATCCTTGAGGACGGCGGGACGGAGGCCATTGTTAACGGAAGCGCCGTTAAGCCTTCGCAGTCGCCGCTGCAGCAGGGCGACACAATATATCTGCCGCTCAGGTTTGTCTTTGAGGCGCTGGGCTACCGGGTTGACTGGCAGTCTTCTGACGGCAGCGTCAAGGTGGCAGATACCCGATCGGAAGCGCTCTTTTATCCCGGAGAAGACGGGCGGGTTTTATCCGGCGGACAAGTAGTGACGGAGGCAGCTCCCCTTCTTCATAAAAATGAAATAACCTATATACCCCTCTCATCGCTGAATTTTTTTAATTTGAAAGTGGAGGTCGATAACGGCCGGATCACCATTGAGAAATAATTTCATATGTGATATAAATAATAGTCGATCTGGTCAAGAATAATTGCTACTCAGGCATAACTTATATGGGGAGGTGTTCTCATGTCCGGAACCGAAAAGTCATGTCCGTGCGGCAGCGGAAAGCCCTACCTTCACTGCTGCAGCCGGAAAGTCTTCCCTCTTGACCAGATCAGGTGGCGTCACACCGGGCAGGATTTACGCCGCAGGCTCGGTGATTTTGCAGACCAGCCCTTCTTTGCCTGGGAAGCGGCACGGGCACAGGACCTGTACCTGGGCTGTATGGACCAGCAGTTGGTTGATCGCTATGATGACTTCACCATGGAACGCTGCTTTGAATGGTTTATCTTTGATTATAAACTGTCCAGCGGCAAGACGGTGATTGAAACATTCTGGCAGGAAAACCTTCAAGACCTGGGGGAAAAAGGTTCCGGGCTGGCCAGGGACTGGGCCAATTCTCCCATATCTCTCTACGAGGTAACCATGGCCCTGCCCGGTGAAGGGTTGTTGATCAGGGAATTACTCGGTCGCGGGGTAATCCGCGTGCACGATGTGAACGCGGCATCTGAAATAGAATCGGGAAGCATCCTCCTGATGAGGGTCCTCAAGGTGGGAGAGGAATACGAGTTTTCTACCAGCGGATTGGCCTTGCCCGGTAACTGTAAGGAAGCGCTCCTTAATTACCTGTACCAGGACCGGCAGGAGTATTTTGACAAGCGAAGGACTAAGGCCCGGGGCTGGAGAAGCTACCTGAAAGAAAGAGCACATAAAATCAACGCCTACGTCCTGGAGCTTGGCGCCTCAGGAGCGCAGCAGGATCAAGACAGTCCGGGGAAAAGCGGGCTGGAGCGCATGGCCGTATTTGCCGTGGAAAACTGGCAGGAAGCCCTGGAAAAGATTAATCAATCGGGTGACTTCACGTTGCTCCGGGATCTCTATGATTCGTCAGGGGGGTTCAGACAGGCGGCTGCCGCCCTGTTGGGCCGGTCTTGCGGAAAAAAGCCGCTGCGGGTGGTAATAGGCCACCTGCTCCTGACACCAAAGTTTATGGTCATAACTGTCGCAACAACGGGGTTTATGCAGGAAGCCAGGAGAATGTTAATCGCCCTGTTTCAGGAGAATATTGTAGAGAGCATAGGCCGCCGCCGGGAACGGCCGGCCGAAGGAATGACCGCGCCGCTTGGGTTTTACTCCTGGCCGGAACCCGGCTATGCGGCGGTAGCCGACCGGGTCCAGGACGGACTTAAAGCGCTCGGTTATGGACCCAAACAGCAGAAGGGAGCCCTTAAACTTTGGTATGACTTTTGCTCCAAAGAGCAGCCGTCCATTCGCAAAACAGCGGTCTGGGCCGCCACGGTGATATATGCTTTCAGCAGGCTGGAAAACGAAAAAGCGGTTAAACAGCAGGATTTGGCCGGGCAGTATGGAGTTGCGTCATCGACCATCTCGTCCAGGTTCAGGCTGCTCTGCCAGTCCCTCCAACTGGTCGCCTACGATAATCGCTATACCAGCAAAAAACCACCCCTGCACGGTTGCAGGAAAACCATCCTCTTCTAGTCTACAAGGGCAACATAACCGGCCGCAGTTCTAAAAGGGATGCGCATCCCGCTTTTTTACAGACGGGATGTGTTTTTATAAGGAGGACATTTTGACTTTTATAACTGGATTAATTGAAGTTGTTTTCAAAACTATTACCGATGCAATCGCAGCCACCGGGTACTGGGGGATTGCGATCGGCATGGCCATAGAAAGCGCCAATATCCCCCTACCCAGCGAGGTGATTTTGCCTTTTGGCGGTTATCTGGTCTCAACCGGCCGGCTCGAGTTTTACCGTGCCGTGCTGGCTGGAACAATAGGCGGGA
The DNA here is from genome assembly GCF_004369245.1 of Pelotomaculum sp. FP. Classification (NCBI taxonomy): domain Bacteria; kingdom Bacillati; phylum Bacillota; class Clostridia; order Eubacteriales; family Desulfotomaculaceae; genus Pelotomaculum; species Pelotomaculum sp. FP. The sequence continues at coordinate 20,680 of NZ_QFGB01000055.1, forward strand.
CAGTTGGCTCGATCCTCTCCTACTACCTGGGGTTGTTGGGGGGGAGGCCTTTCCTGCTTAAATATGGCCGTTACTTTGGCTTTTCAATAAAACACCTGGACCAGGCTACCGGTTGGTTTGAGCGCTACGGTGAGGCCACGGTCTTTTTTACCCGGTTGATGCCGATTGTACGCACCTTTATCTCTCTTCCCGCAGGAATCGCCGGGATGAATTTTAAAAAGTTTGTTTTTTACACCTTCATGGGCTCACTGCCCTGGAGTCTGCTGCTCACTTATGTCGGGTTTAAGCTGGGGCAAAACTGGAAAGCGATTGAACCCTTGTACCACAAGCTGGACATAGTTGTCGTGCTCGGCCTGGTTGCCCTGGCCGTCTACCTGTGGCTGCGCCGCAAGCGCTAGCCACATGGGTATAGCCAACAAGAGCCTGATTATCCTTTGCACTAACCTGTAAACGCGCAGGTCTTAATTTTTCATTGGCTCCACAGGTATGCGGATATGCTTAGAATCCATTCGCGCCCGCATCGCTTGGTTTTTCATGCCCTGCTGACGCCTTGTCAACCGGGATGTCCCATCCTAATATTTTCCGTCTCTAGTATTAATAAGAACAGTATTACGAATAACAGGTGGCTATGGTGCTGGAGAGCGTCTTCTTAACTATCAAAAACTTGGACATACAATGGTTTTATTTCGTTAATCAGTCCCTGCATAATGCCCTCTTTAACGTGGTTATGCCCTTTGTCAGCAATGTCGGCGATAATGGCCTGCTCTGGTTGCTCTTCGCGCTCCTTCTCTATCTATTTGGACCTAAAACGAGAAGGACCTCTTTTTTGATGCTGTTAGCCCTTTTCATCAGCTTTGTGATTGGAGAGGAAATCTTAAAGCACATATTTCAGAGACCCAGGCCTTTTTTAGGCCTTGAGGGAGTAAACCTGCTGGTGGCTTCACCCGGTTCTTTTTCCTTTCCGTCAGGACATGCAGCCAACGCTTTCGCCTCAAGCCTTGTGGTCGCCCGCAAAATACCCCGGCTGGCCTGGCCGGCGCTGCTGATGGCGGTTGTTATGGCATTTTCCAGGGTTTACGTTGGCGTCCACTATCCCCTGGACATCCTGGGCGGAGCCCTGCTGGGGGTGTTATGCGCCAGATTTGTTTTGGGGTTGGAGGCAAGTGTTTACAGGCCTTCCAGAAGGACCAGGCGCCCCCCCCATATCCCATAAAATAACACATATATTCTTACCGGTAGAGAATAAGCTTTAGTAATGACAATTTTGCCTGTCCAGGTCGCATGATTTTGGGAAGGAGGCGCCCTATTGTCTTCTGGAAAAATCCCCAGGATCACCAATATCTGGTCAAAAGTGGTTGAAAACGAGGATGGTTTGCTCTTTTCCAGAGTAGTTATCGAATCAACCGGAGCCTTTGAGACTAAAGTAAAGCGGCAGGGCGGTAAAATCCTGCTCGAAGGTTCAGGGGTTATGGCCAATATGCCGTTAGGGCCTGTGGAAATTAACGATGGGCTGATCCGGAGGGTATCGCTGGACCAGGCCGGTCACGACAGGATTACTGTAGCTATCGAAACCGAACACCCGGCGGCATTTGACTTTGGGGTTACCGGAGAATTGCCCGTAAGGACATCCGTCACTCTGGAGAGAAGCTTTATTACCAGGTTATTTCAAGGCAAGAAAATAGTGATCGACCCCGGGCACGGCGGAGAGGACCTGGGAGGCCGGGGACCGGTTAACCTTGTCGAAAAGAACGTGGTAATGCGAATTGCCTTAAATTTAAAGAAATTGTTTGAACAGGCCGGGGCGGAAGTTATCCTGACCAGACAGGAGGACCAGGCGGTTTCTCCCACGGAACGGATGAAGGCTGCGAAGGACCAAAATACCTGCATCTTTGTAAGTATTCATACCAATACCGACCAGAATAACAAGGTAAGCGGGGCGGCGGTGCTGTATTCATCCTCCAGCCGTGACAGCGCCGGCCTGGCTGGACACGTCAAGGAAGAACTGCTCAAGAAACTCAAACTGGTGGATCGCGGGATCAGAAAAAAAAAGGAATACGGGATATTAGGCTCAATACCGGCCATTGAGGTCGAGGTAGTCACCATCACCAACTGGGTGGAAGAAGGGCTGTTGCGCAGCCCGACAGTGCACAAGAAAGCGGCGGAAGGGATTTTCAACGGGGTGAAGAATTACCTGGCGGGTTCCGTCCGGCAGCAAGAGGTGTTAGTGTGATTACGGCCAGGATACCTATCAGGACTCACGTCCTTACCGAGAAGGACGATATTGTTGATGTCGTTAAAAAATATACCGGAGACATAGTGGAGCCCGGGGATATTGTCACCGTAGCTGAAAGTGTGGTGGCGATTACCCAGGGCCGGGCGATCCTGCCGGAAACAGTGCGCCCGGGGTTTCTGGCCAAAATTCTCTGTCGTTTCCCGGGCAAGGACGGGAGCCTGGCGACTCCCCATGCCATGCAGCTCGCTATTCAAGAAACCGGGACCCTGCAGATCCTACTGGGGGTTGCCGCGGCTGCAGCAGGCAGGCTTGTAGGGCGCAGGGGGGATTTTTACCGGGTGGCCGGACATCACCTGGCGCTCATCGATGATGTGGCCGGAACAATGTACCCCTTCGAGAAGCACATTGTCCTCGGGCCTAAAGATCCCCAGCAGGTAGTTGACAGGATCAGGGACGCCATCGGCGCCGGGGCGGTTATCGTGGATGTGAATGACACGGGGAATGTCGATATCCTGGCTGTCTCCAAGGGGGTCGACACCGGAGGGTTGACCAGGGACCTGGCAGACAATCCATTCGGCAACGACGACCAGCAGACCCCCATTGTAATTCTGAAAATGGCCGGCTAAATAGCGACGAAATCCGTGCCCGCTCTGGCAAGCGGGCTTTAGTTATTTTATGTGCGAATAAGTTTAATCACATTTGAGATAATAGCCATGAAAGGGAAAGGAGGGTTGAAAAATGAAAAAGCCTGAAAAGTTTGTAGCTTGGGTTGCGGCGGTGGTTTTCGGGGCAGCGTTGCTGGCTGGCTGCAATGCGGTGAGGAAGCCTGAGCCGCAGAATCCACCTACCCAGCAGCAGCCCACGGCGCCTGCAGCGCCCAGCCAGCAGCCCATGCCCACCGATGCCGGTGAATTGAACAATATAGCAAATAAAATCTCCAGCGCAGCCATGAAGGTACGCGGAGTCAACACCGCCACCACAGTTATAGCAGGATCGATAGCCTATGTAGGTGTTGACCAGAAGGCTGGAACGGAGCAGAGGGAAACCGACAGGATCAAAAGCGAGGTCAGCGACGAGGCCAAGAAAGCAGAGCCGCGGCTTACCACTGTTTATGTAAGCAGTGATGCGGATACAGTAACACGTATCAGGCGGGTAGCCGAAGGAATAGCCGCAGGGCAGCCAATATCCGCTTTCGATAGTGAACTGGCGGAAATTGTTAAGAGGATGTCCCCCACCTCCAAGTAAGGGAAAAAACCGCATCCAAAAATGCGGTTTTTAAGAATTAATCAGTGACGCCCTGGCCAATCTTTAAGAGTGAGGATACCGTCACCAATTCGTAGCCCTCAGCCCTCAGCCCGGCAATAACATCAGAGAGCGCGCCGGGGGTCTGAGAGGCGGTATCGGAGGCGTTCATCAGGATAATTGAGCCCGGTTGAACGCCCTTGACCACGTTATTTACAATGTTGTCCTTGCCAGGCGTTTGGATATCCATTGAGTTCAGGTTCCACTGGACCACAGTGTATCCGGCTTCAGCAGCCGCAGACAGGAACAGTTCGTTCCATTCCCCGTGCGAGATCCTGAGCAGGGTGGGAGTTACACCGGAGGCCTGGCAAGTGATCTCCTTCATGGTAAGAAGTTCTTCATTGAGTTCAGCCGCGGTACTGTTATCCGGGGTCACCTGGCGGTCAAGGCTGCTCCCGATCTCATGCCCTTCAGCGGCGATACGGCGGGCCAACTGAGGGTATTTTTGAGCCCAGGCGCTGGATATGAAAAAAGTGGCCTGCTGGTTTTGTGTCTTTAGGGTGTCCAGCACCGGACCTGGTACCTTGCCGCCCCAGCTTATGTTGAAGGTCAGCGCCACAACTTTATGGCTGGTCCTGGCCTTGCAAATAGCCTGGTGCTTGGCGTGGACAGGCAGGATGCCATCCGGTTGGACCAGCGCGACTGTAAAAATGAAGGCTGTCAAACCTACGAGCAGGACTGCCTGCATAGGCTTTTTAATTTTAGAGAGGTCCAAAAAATAAGTTTTCATCGCCGTCACTCCGTACCTAGAAGTATTTACCATTATATATGAGCGAAGTAAACGGGATATTACAATTATTACCAATATTTCAGGAGGCAAAATGTCCGGATTGTCCAGGTATAAACCAGTTCTTCTTTTAGCGCTTATATTGTGCCTGTTTTGCCCATCTACAGCGCTGGCAACAGCGCCCCGCGTAAGCTCAAGCGCCGCTGTACTTATGGACGTGACAACCGGCCAGTTGTATTTTACCAAGAACGCCGCCAGGCGGGCCGACCCGGCCAGCTTGACCAAGCTCATGACAGCTGTCGTTGCCCTGGAAAGTGGTAAACTAGATGATGTAGTCACTATAACCGGACGGTCGTCATCAGTGGAAATGGGGTCGATTATCGATCTGCGCAAGGGTGAAAAAATAACCCTGGAGGAACTGCTCAAGGCTGCGCTGGTGACCTCCGCCAATGATTCCACCGTAGCCATAGCCGAGCATGTCGGGGGCAGCCATGACCGCTTTGTCCGCATGATGAACGCCAAGGCGGTGGCCCTGGGTTTGTTCGGTACCAGATATATAAATACCAACGGCTATCATCACCCCAACCACTATACCACCGCCCGCGATCTGGCGGTGCTGACCAGGTATGCCCTCGGGCTCCCCAAGATCAATGAACTGGTGCAGACGCGGGAGGCTACGGTACACTGGGTTGAACCGCAACAGCGGGAGGAAAAGATAATAAACAGCAACCGCCTGCTCTCCATCGGCTATGATGGCATCGACGGGGTGAAAACAGGGACCACGCCCATGGCCGGCAACTGTCTGATCGCTTCAGCCACCCGGGATGGGCGGCGTTTAATTGCTGTGGCGCTTAACTGCTACGATCGCTACCGGGATTGTATAACTCTGCTGGACTACGGGTTTGAGGTAGTGAAGCCGGTGACTGTTGCCGGGGCAGGCGAGAAGGTCACACAAGCGGCCGTGACGGGTGGCGTCCAACCTTCAGTGGACGCTGTGGCCGGAGAAACGTTGGAGGTAAGAATAGACCCTGATTTTCTGTCTAAACTGGAACAGCGCCTGGAAGTCAAGGAAACCGTGCCGGCGCCGGTTAAACAGGGACAGAGCCTTGGCCAGGCAGTTTACTTCCTGGATGGCCAGGAAATCGGGCGGTTAAACCTTGTGGCGGCGGAGGACGTCCCAAGACCAGGATGGCACAGGCAATTATGGGATAAAGTGTTTGATTGATAAACTCGATAAGCTTCTCGTAGCTCGCTTAGTTTAGATCGCGCAGAGACAGATACTGCTGGTTTCGCAGAACAGCCAATATCCATGTGGAGATAATGAGTGCCTCTGCCAAAAAAAAGACACCTGTTTAAACAAGTGTCTAAAAACTAACTTGATATAATTTTACAACAAATTTTTACTTACATATTCTTTCCCAGTATCAGTAATAGAAATGTTTTTTGTAAAAACTGCAACAACATTACCACTACTAAGAATTATATTAGCTCCTTTGATTAGTTCTAAGTCGCTAAGTTTTTTTAATGCTATGTTAAATTCATCGAGATCCATATTTAATTTTTCTTTTGTAATCTCCTGACTAATATTGGGTGAATCTTTTTTACTCTCATCAAAGATAGCTAATAATACTTTATCTTCATTACTCATAGTATCACCTCCTTTCTGCTAAGAGAAAAAGGTGCTCCTACATAAATATTTCGTTTTAGTCTATATATTATTAAATATATCATGATTATTAAATATTAGACAATGATGGCAAAGCTGAGTGAGCTGGAGAAAATAAAAGATATAAGGAGATTAAGAGTAATAAATAATCTCTATTTAATTAGATTATGATATTTAATTGATATTTCTTAGTTGTGAGTAATTGTTTATTTTCTATGTAAAGATATTGTTAGTTTTGTTTGACTTGTTTAAAGAAATAATGGTTATTTGTATTGATTGCACAATAAAACAATTGTTATTTTTGTATTGATTGTTCAATTAAATCATTGTTATTTTGTATTGATTCTACAATGCATTAATGAAAAGGGATTGAAAGCCCGATATCTTGTTTATGACTATTGAATTCTTTGATATTGATACTAATGGCATTGAAGATATTGAAAAACTCAAAAAAAGTTAACGAGGCCACGTTATCAATGAAAGCCATATGGATGGCTCCAGAGGAATTCGGATTGACGCTGAAAAAGAATTCTTGTTGGAGCGGAGGATTCGTAAGGGCAGGAGGGAACGGTTGTTTTGAGGAAGGCTTAATATTTAACAGAGGAAATGCCTTAAAGAGACCCTTAAATGGTCCACTTGACATTTATACATGAACGCTTTAATATTTTGGAAAAAAACTGAAAGAAGTGGTCGGTTAAAACGTTTGACTTTCCCTCAGGGGTTGGCACAGGTAATGGGATAAAGTGTTTGATTGATAAAGCTTGACTTATGCCGGGCTATCAGGCATAATATATTGTACTGACAGCTTAATGGGCGGGTAGTTCAGTGGGAGAACGTCTGCTTGACACGCAGAAGGTCGTAAGTTCAATTCTTATCCCGCCCACCAAAACATTAAAAATCCAGTAATATCAAGGGTTCCAGAGGTTTAAATCTCTGGAACTTTTTTATTTTGAGTACTTAATTTATAATTCTGATTTTGAAATTATAAATTTAAGAAATCAAGTATATCAAGGGTTCAGAGAATTAACTCCAATTTTTTACCCTCTGCTAAGAAATTAAGTTGTCACTAAAATTTTAGAAGGAGTGGGTAAAAATGGAAAACAAACAACTGGTGAAAATGTTTATCTTGTATCAGGAAAGCCGAAATCTATCACCTAAAACTATTGAATGGTATCGTTACATTACGAAGAATTTCCTTGACTACTGTAATGAACATGAAATTAAAATTGACACCATGAAAACCCCTGAATCTCGCCAATGGGTGAATTGGTTGCAAAAGAATGAAGCTGATTACAAAGGTAATTCCATTAATTGTCATATCAGAGCAGTAAAGACCATGTTTAATTATCTCCTTGAGGATGAATATATTTCAAGAAATCCATTTGCTAAAGTAAGTCAAATTAAAACTGATAAAGTTATAATTCCTACTTTTGAACCAGAAGAAATAAAACTAATGCTCAAACAGTTTAATAAAAACCATTTTGCAGACGTTCGGGATAGTTTAATCATTCGGGTTTTATATGATTGTGGTCTCAGAGTTTCCGAAGTAACCAATTTAAAAATTGCTGACGTAGACACAGAAAAAAATCTTTTAAAAGTGTTTGGCAAAGGACATAAGGAACGCTTTGTTCCATCTATTAAGCCCCTTAATTGAGTTTGAGCCATACCCCCTTATTAATATAAACTAATATTAACGGAGGGGTATGGATGAAACGTAAAAGATATCCTCAGGATTTCAAAGAGCAGCTTGTTAAAGAAGC